>NZ_JAGUUD010000095.1:0-32071 GCF_020177535.1 Paraburkholderia sp. XV
CCGCCCCGCACAGGGGCGACGCTTGAAGCGAGCTAACGAATCGCGGATGCCAGCGCAAACACAAGCAAACCAAACCGAACCAAACCAAACCAAACCAAACCAAACCAAACCAAACCAAACCAAACCAAACTCAGACCGAACGGCTCCTATCCCTATGATGATCAGCAGCCAAAAGCATATACATGGCAGGCACAACAAACAGCGTAAAAAGAGTCCCAATAGAAAGCCCGGAAAAAATCACAAGCCCCATGGCATTCCGCCCAGCGGCGCCAGCCCCTGACGCAATCACCAACGGCAAAACCCCAAGCACCATAGCCGCGGTAGTCATCAAAATAGGCCGCAACCGCACAGCCGCCGCCTCCTCGAGCGCCTCGCGTTTCGAGCGCCCCGCCCGCTGAAGCTCATTAGCAAACTGCACAATCAAAATACCGTGCTTGCTAACCAGCCCCATCAAAGTAACAAGCCCAACCTGCGTATAAATATTGAGCGTCGACAGCCCGAGATTAATAAAGATCAGCGCCCCAAACAACGCCATCGGCACAGAAACAAGAATCACCACAGGATCGCGAAAACTTTCGAACTGCGCGGCAAGCGCGAGAAACACGATGATCGTCGCGAACATCAACGTAATGACAAATCCGCCCGACTCCTGCACGAACTGCCGCGACAACCCGGAGTAATCCGCGCTATAGCCGGTCGGCGCGGCTTCGGTGGTGGCTTTGCGCAAAAAGTCGAGCACTTCGCCCTGCGAAATCCCCGGCGCAATCACCCCGGAAATCGTCGCCGAGTTCAATTGCTGAAAGTGATTGATCGACTCCGGCACGACGTTCTGCTTCAAACTCGTCACAGTCGAAGCCGGTATCACACTGCCATCCGGCGTGCGCAAATAATAGTCGAGCACCTGCGACGGATTCAATCGATCCGTTTGCAACACCTGCGGAATCACCTTGTACGAGCGCCCCGCAATCGAAAAGTAATTCACGTAGTTGCCGCCCAGCGCCGCACCCAGCGCCTGCCCAACATCGCTCTGCGTGAGCCCAAGCGACGCAACCTTATCGCGATCCACGACCAGCACGCTCTCCGGCTTGTCGATCTTCAGATCGCTATCGACGAAAAAGAACATCCCGCTCTCGCGCGCCTTCTGCAGCACGGTCTGCGAGACTTCATTCAGATTCTCGAACGGCTCCGTCGTGCTGATCACGAACTGCACAGGCAAGCCCTGCGCGCCAGGCAACGGCGGAAACTGGAACGCGGCAACCCGCGCGCCCGCAATGCCGTTCCACTTCTCCTGCAACTCCTGCTGCAACTGCGTGGCGTTCTTCTTGCGCTTGTCCCAGGTCTTGAACAGAACGCCGCCAATCCCCTGATTCAGCGTCGGCGCGCCCGTCAGCTGGAACATCTGCGAATACTCCGGCATACCCTTCGAGATGTCGAACACCTGGTCCGCGTAGGTCTGCATCTGCTGGATCGTCGCATTCGGCGGCCCCTGGATCTGCGACAGCACGATGCCCTGGTCCTCCTGCGGCGCAAGCTCCGATTGCGATGTCATGAACAGATACACGGTCCCGCACAGCAGCAGCGCCCCCATCACGATGAACACGGGCCACGTGTCGAGCATCGAATGCAAGATCCGCCCGTAGCCGTGATGCACGCGCTCGAACTGTCTGTCGACGAAACGCGCGAAACGTCCCGACTCCTGATCCATGCGGAAAAAACGCGAGCACATCATCGGCGACAGACTCAGCGCGATCACACCCGATACAGCCACGGCGCCCGCCAGCGTGAACGCAAACTCGGTGAAAAGCGCGCCCGTCAAACCGCCCTGAAAGCCGATAGGCAGATACACGGCGATCAGCACGACCGTCATCGCAAGAATCGGCCCGCCCAGTTCGCGCGCGGCGATCATCGCGGCTTCGAATGGCGGCTTGCCTTCCTCCTTCATATGCCGGTCGACGTTCTCGACCACGATGATCGCGTCGTCGACCACCAGTCCGATCGCAAGCACGAGCGCAAGCAGCGTCAGCAGGTTGATCGAATAACCGAGCAGCTGCATCACGAAGAACGTGCCGATCAGCGACAGCGGCATCGCGATCACGGGCACGATCACCGCACGGAAGCTGCCGAGAAACAGGAAGATCACCACCGTCACGATCAGCAGCGCTTCGACGAGGGTCTTCACCACTTCCTCGATGGCGGTGTTGATGAAGTCCGTCGCGTCGTAGACGATGTCGCCCGTCATGCCCGTCGGGAACTGCTTCTGCAGATCGGGAAAGATCGCCTTCACGCGCTTGGCCACATCGAGCACGTTCGCATCCGGCGCGACCTTGATGCCGATGAACACCGAGCGCTTGCCGCTGAACGCGACGTTGAAGTCGTAGCTGTCCGCGCCGAGCACGACATTGCCGACATCCTCGAGACGCACGATCGCGCCGTTCTTCTGCTTCACCACCAGCTTTCTGAAGTCTTCGACGGAATGCAGGTCGGTGCCCGCGTTCAGGTCGACGCTGATCATCTGTCCTTTGGTCGTGCCGAGCGTCGCCAGATAGTTGTTGTTGCCGAGCGCCGTGAATACGTCGGAAGCCGTCACGTTGTGCGCCGCGAGCTTCGTCGAATCGAGCCACGCGCGCAATGCGAACTGCCGGCCGCCGAGAATTTCCGCCGTCTGCACGCCCTGCACCGAATCGAGCTTCGGCTTCACGACGCGCAGCAGATAGTCGGTCACGTTGTTGCTCGGCAGGACGTCGCTGTAGAAGCCCATGTACATCGCGTCGGTGGTCTGGCCGACCTGGACGGTCAGCACAGGCTGCTGCGCTTGCGGCGGCAACTGGTTGCGCACCGACGCGATCTGCGTGTTGATCTCCGTCAATGCGCGGTTGGAGTCGTAGTTCAGACGCAGCGTCGCGGTGATCGTGGAGAGGCCCGTCGTGCTCGACGATGACATGTAGTCGATGCCTTGGGCCTGCGCAATCGCCGACTCGAGCGGCTGCGTGATGAAGCCGGCCATCGTATCGGCGCTCGCGCCGTAGTACGCGGTCATGATCGTGACCACGCCGTTTTCTGTCTGTGGATACTCGCTGACCTTGAGCGTCGACAGCGCGCGCAAGCCGAGCACGAGAATCAGCAGACTCACGACGGAGGCGAGCACGGGCCGTTCGATAAAGATATCGGTGAATTTCATCGGCGGCCTCTTATTGTTCCTGAGGCGTCGGGTTCGGGCTATCGGCAGGCAGCACGCGGTTGTCGATCACGAGCGGCGTGCCGTTCTTCAGCTTCAACTGGCCACTCGTCACGACCTGCGTGCCTTCGCCGATGCCCTTGAGTATCGCGACCTGATCGCCGCGCGTCGGCCCGGGCGTGATGAACACCTGTTGCGCGATGGGCATGACCTTTCCATGCGCGTCCTTGTGCTCGCCCGGCTTGACCACGAACACGGTTGCGCCGTACGGGTTGTAGGTGATCGCCGTTTGCGGCAGCGTCAGATAGCGTTCTTCGTTACCCGCGTCGATCTTCACGTTCGCGTACATGCCGGGCAGCAGCTTGCGCTCGCGGTTGTCCACGCTCGCCTCGATCTGCACGTTGCGCGTCGTGTTGTCCACGCGCGGATTGATCGAGCGGATCTTGCCGTCGAACGTGCGGCTGCTGTACGCGTTGGTATCGACGACGACGGTTTGTCCGACCTGCAATTGCCCGAGTTGTTGCTGCGGCAGATAGAAGTCGGCGTAAATCGGATCGATGGCCTGTAACGTGACGATCGCGTCGCCGGGATTGATGTACTGGCCGGGATTGACGGTCGTGATGCCGACGCGTCCCGCGAACGGTGCGCGAATGGTTTTCTTCTCGACGAGCGCGGCCTGTTGATCGACCTGCGCGCGCTTGCTTTTGAGGTCGGCTGCATCGGCGTCGAGTTGCGCCCTGGCGATCGCCTGGATGTCGTACTGCGCCTTGTCGCGCTTGTACACGGTTTGCGCGAGTTCCGCGGCGGCTTGCAGCGAGGCGAGCAGCGCGCGGTCCGAATCGTCGTTCAGGCGCAGCAGCACCTGGCCTGCTTTCACTTCCTGCCCCGAGCTGAACGGAATCTCGCGGACGAGGCCGGGCACTTCCGTCGTCACGTCGACGCCGCGCACCGCGCGCAGGCTGCCGACGGCGGACAGTTGCGGCTGCCAGCTCTGATAGCGCGCGACAGCGGACGTCACGGTCGCGGCGGGCGCCGCATTGCTCGCCATGAACTTCCGGATCATGTGCGCCTTGAACAGGTTGAAGCCGACCAGCGCGGCGAGCAGCACGCCCACGCAGATCAGCATGATGATCATCCGCTTTGTCATCGGTCTTTTCGTCGTCATCGTCATGTCCTTGCACGGCAAACGGGTGAGGCACGAAACGCATCCGGCGGCGCTGCGGGCTCATCGCATGCGACGTGCGGCTACTGCAAGTAGTCAGTGCGGCGTGGCGGGGTTCGCCTGATTGGCCTGACTCGTGGCCGCGTCGTTCCACCAGCCTCCGCCGAGCGACTGGAACAACGCTGCCGTGTCCGCATAGCGCGCGGCCTGCGCCTGCGCCAGATTCACGACGGTCTGCTGGTATTGACGCTGCGCATCGAGCAGCGCGAGATAACTGACGCCGCCGACGCGAAACTGGCCCCGCGTCAGATCGAGCGAAGCACTCGCCGCGCGCCATGCGTCCGTTTGCGCGGCGAGACCCGTCGCATCGTGTTCGAGCGCGCGCAACGTGTCGGCGACGTTCTGGAACGCGAGCAACACCGTTTGCCGGTATTGCGCGTTGGCCTGATCGAATGCGGCCTCGGCAGCGCGCTTTTGTGCGCTCAACTGGCCGCCATGAAAGAGCGGCTGCGTGATGCCCGCGCCGATGCTCCAGATCATGTCCGCGTACTTGAGCAGTCCCGCTGGCGTCAGCGCCTGCGGGCCGTAGCTTGCGGACAGCGTGATCTGCGGATACATGTTCGCCGTCGCCACGCCGACCTGGGCGCTCGCCTGATGCAGCGTGGCGTCGGCCGCGAGGATGTCGGGCCGCTGCCTGACCAGCGACGAAGGCAGACTCACGGGCAAACTTTGCGGCAACGTGAACATCGACAGCCTGAACTCGGGCACGGCCGTATCGCTTGGCGGTTTGCCCGCGAGCACGGCAAGCTGATGCCGGGTCTGATCGAGCGACTGACGCAGCGGCGGCAGCGTCGCGCGTGTTTGCGCGAGCAACGTTTCCTGCGAGAGCACGGCGGTGCGGCCCACGCCGCCCAGTTCGAACTGTTTGCGCAATACGCCGAGTTGCGCTTCTTCATCTGCGGCGATGCGTTCGGTCGAGTCGATCTGCTCGCGCAAGGAGGCCTCCTTGACCGCCGCCGTGACGATGTTCGCCGACAGGGCGAGATACGCGGCCTGCAACTGATAGCCCTGGTAATCGATCTGCGAGCGCAGCGATTCGAGTTCGCGCCGCGAGCCGCCGAACACATCGAGGTTATACGACACGTTCACCGACGCGTTATACAGGTTCAGCACTTGCGTGAGCCCCGGCTGGCCGAACGTGACCCCGTTGAACTTCTCACGCGTCGCGTTGAGCTTCGCATCGACGGACGGATACAACGCGCTGCCCACTTCCGCGCGATAGTTCTCGGCCGCCTGCCTGAGCGCCGCCTGCGCAGCGGCGACGTTCGGGCTGTTGGCGAGCGCTTCGCGTATCAGCGCGTCGAGCGGTTCGCAACGAAAGAGCGTCCACCATTGGGCGGGAATGTCCTGTGCTGCGACAAATCGCTGAGGCACACCGGATGCGCCCGGCGACGACGCTGTCTGATCGGGCAGCGGCGTGGGCGTATAGGTTTCCGTGGCGGGCGGTGCGGGCGTGCGGTAATCGGGGCCGACCATGCAGCCGGACAGGGGAAGCAATGTTGCGCCGAGAATGGCGAGGGCGACGCTGATCGAAGTGTCGAACGCGAAACGTGAAGGTCCATGCAAGCGACTGCGACTGCCATTGACGTCATCGATCATCTATCCACCCTGTATTACCTGCGCGGACTACGAACGAAATTACGAATGCAGAATTCAACAGCCTGATGCCGCGCATAGCCTAGCATGGGTCGTTGCAAACGAGATCATGCTTGCAGAAGCTTTAGGGGAATAGATCTGTTTTGCGGCGCTCAAACGTTAAATCAGCGCGCGGATGCAAAAAGACTGAAGCGCCGTATATGTCATCTTTTGACTTATGCGGCGCTTCTCGAAAGGCGGATAGAGGACGGACGATAAAGCGACGTGAATGCGGCGAGCCATTTGACAATTGAACGAGGCGCGCACGCTTGCGATTGCGCCCTTACAACGCGGCAAGAAACTCAATGCGCCGCGCCGCGCTCGCCCGATGTGCCGACCGTGCCGGGCTTGCGCAGCATCTTGTCCACTTCGCCCGCGTGCATCTCTTCGACTGCAATCATCTGCCGCGCATATTCTTCGAGCGCTACCGAGCGGTCCTTGACCAGCGCGAGCAGATCGCGATACAGGCCGAGTGCGACATCTTCCGCTGCGAGCGATTCGCGCAGGATGGTGGTGATGTCGGTCGTATGCGAGTCGAGCAGCGCACCGATACCTAGCGACGGATACTCGCCGAGCGTCGTGATCCATTCGCCCGCCTGATGCGCGTGCAGCAGCGATTCGTCAGCCTGCTGGCGCAGCCACGACACGATCGGAATGCGGCCAAAGCCGAACACGAGGAAGGAGTAGTGCGTATAGCGCACCACGCCTGCCAGCTCGGATTCGAGAATCTGGTTCAGCACCGCGATGATCTTGTCCTTCTCGATGTCCGGCATATGGCTCTCCGCAAGACTCGTCGACGACGATTGAGGCTTTCATTGTTGGCCTCGCCTGGGCAAAGATCAAGTGAATCTCGGCGCCGATACCTTCAACGGATGACGACGACTGGCACGGGAATCGTCGCATAGGGCAGCCGTATCGCGGGCGCGGGTGGCGGCACGACGGCAACGTAGGGCACGACAGGCGCCGCGGGCACGATGGGCACCACGGCAGGCGGTTGCGGCGGCACGTAATAGAGCGTACGCGCCGGTGCGTAGACGGCGGCGGGCACATAGGCCGCATGAACGAAGACGGTGCCGGCAAAGGCACTCGTCGAGCAGGCGATGCCCATGGCGGCGATCGCGGACGTATAAGCAGAGCGAATGTTCACATGAAACTCCTGAAGCGAATGTCGGCACATGCGGTGTGAAATGCTGAAGAGGCGGCCGACGTGCAAACGATACTCAACGCCTTCCACCAAGGGCAGCGATTACTTGTTTCATTCGATGTCGGAAATAGCACGCCCATGTTTGAAGCGTCTGCTGCGTAATGCACGTTGCGTAATGCACGTTGCGTCGTGCACGGAGAGGGGCCGCTCATATGACATGGATCGACATAACTTTGAAATTGCCTTGAGCGTCCCGGACAACCAGAATTCGCTTCGCCAACGACGAATCGCAACACGACGTAGCGAAGAAGTTGAACGAACCGATGATGGAGATGGGAAATGAAGAAGTTGATCGCTATTCTGGCTTTGTGCATTGCATCGACGGGCGTGATGGCCCAGACGGCGCCGCAACCGATGGCGGGATCGCCGCGCATGGAGCGCATGATGCAGCAGTTGCAGGAGCGCTTTGCGGCCGCCAACACGACGCATGACGGCAAGCTGACGCTGGCCCAGGCGCAGACGGGCATGCCACGCGTCGCGCAGCATTTCGCCGAGATCGACACGCAGAAGCAGGGCTACGTGACGCTGGCGCAGATCGAGCAGTTCATGGCGCAGCGCGCGGGATCGCACTGACGGAAAAGCGGGTCGGCATGACGCTAAACTGTCGCAAGACGACTGCAACCCTAACCCACCAGGCGACGAAGGAGCCTTGCATGGACCGACCCGCCCGCATCATCGTGCTCGACGACGAAGCGGAACTCCGCAACATGCTGCAGCGCTTTCTGAGCGGACACGGCTTCGAAGTCCGCGCCGTGGAAAACAGCAAACGGCTCGAGCGCTATTTGCAGCGCGAGCCGTATGACCTGCTGGTGCTCGACCTGATGATCGGCGAAGAAGACGGCCTGCAGATCTGCGCGAAACTGCGGGCAGAAGGGCACACGCTGCCCATTCTGATGCTCACGGCCAAGGGCGATCCGCTCGACCGTGTGATCGGCCTCGAAACGGGCGCCGACGATTACCTCGCCAAGCCATTCCTGCCGCGCGAACTGGTGGCGCGCATCAATGCGCTGCTGCGCCGCCAGAAAATCGCCTCGAACGATCCGACCGTCACCACGCAGACGCTGCGCTTCGGGGACTTCCGGCTCGATGTCGGCAAGCAGTGCCTCTACAAACAGGACGATCTTCTCGAGTTGCATTCGGCGCAGATGCTGCTGCTGACGGCGCTCGCCGCTTCGCCGAACCGCGCAGTGAGCCGCGACAATCTGATCGCGCGCGCAAGGGGGCGCGACCACGACGCGCTCGACCGCAGCATCGACGTGCAGATTCTGCGTCTGCGGCAGGCGATCGAAAGCGATCCGTCGAAACCGCGTTACATCAAGACAGTGTGGGGCGTCGGCTACATGCTCGTCGCCGACGTCGACGCATGAGTGCGCGCATGTTGCGGCGCTTGATGTCGCGCTTGCTGCCGCGCAGCGTGCTCGCGCGCAACATCGCGCTGCTGATCGTGCTGGTCGCGTTCACTCAGGTGTGCTCGCTGAGCGTGCTGATTCATTACGTGCAGAAGCCGCGCGTCGAGCGCGCTGCGGCCGTGTTCGGCACCTACATCAAGACGCTGGACAATGCGCTCGCCGCCTCGCCCGTGGACGCACGCGACACGCTCGTCGCGCGGCTCGATGCGCGCAGCGAGCCGCCAATGGAAGCTGTCATCGAGCCGCGTGTGCGCTTGCTCGCGTTCTACCGGACCTCTCAGCTCGCGACCTTTCTCGACACGCTGCATCGCTATCTGCCGCCGGGCACCGAAGTGCGCTGGCAAGGCGCGCCGCATCCGCGCATGTGGATTCGCATGCATGTGGCGGGCACGCCATACTGGATCGGCCTGCAGGTGCCGGAAGAAGCGCAGGGCGGCGGCATGTTGACGGCGGTGCTGCTGTCGATCGGACTCGGGATGATCGCCGCGTTGACGGGCTTCGCGCTACAGGCGCATCTGAACCGTCCGTTGCAGGAGCTTGCGCAAGCGGCGCGCCGTGTCAGCGCGGGCGAAGTGCCGCCGCCGCTACCCGTCGACGGTCCGACGGAAATCGCCCAGGTGAGCGGTGCGTTCAATCAGATGACACAGGCGCTGCAGCAGGCGGAAGCGACGCGTGCGCTGATGCTCGCGGGCATCTCGCACGACATCCGCACGCCGCTGACCAAGCTGCGTCTCGCGATGGCGATGGCGAGCGACACGAACGGCGACGAAGCTTTCGTCGGCGCAGCGGAGTCGTATCTGGATCAGATCGATACGATACTTCAGCAGTTCATGGACTATGCGGGCAGCGGCGAGCGCGAGACGCCGCAACCGGGGGATCTGAACGCGCTGATCAGCCAGCTCGCCGCCGACTTCGCGGGCCTCGGACACGAGTTCGACCTGCAACTGGGCGAGTTGCCCGAGCACGCTTTCCGGCCCATCACGATGATGCGGCTCGTGATGAACCTGATGCAGAACGCCGTCGTGTACGGGCAAACGGGTCTGGCCGTCAGGACGTGGGCAGACGCGCAAGCGATCCATGTGGCCGTGGCCGATCGCGGCAAGGGCTTGAGCGCGGAAGAACTGGAACGGCTGAAGGCGCCGTTTCAGCGCGGCAAGAACGCGCATGGCAAAACGGGTGGCACGGGGCTGGGGCTGGCGATCGTCGAACGCATTGCGCGGCTGCATGGCGGCACGCTGGCGTTTCATGCGCGCGAAGGCGGCGGGCTCGAAGTGTGGGCCGTGCTGCCGATTCAGCGCGATTCGAGCGCAGCCGGTGCGGGTGAACCGGCGACCACGCAGCCGGCCAGTTGAGCGCACGAGACATTTCATGTGCGAGCGGCTAATCTGTCGGCTGTCTTGATCCCGTCGCCGGCGCACGGCGGCCACTGCGATGACACGCGTCGAATCTCCTTTCGATATCGAACGTCTGGAAGACGAATGGCTCGAGGCCGACGGCTATGGCGGCTTTGCGTCGGGCACGGCGGGCACGCTGCGCACCCGGCGTTATCACGCGCTGCTGCTGACGGCGACGCGCGCGCCAGCGGGCCGCATCGTGCTCGTGAATGGGATCGAAGCGTGGGTCGAGACGAACGGCGCGCGCTATCCGCTGTCGATGCAGCGTTACGCGCCCGATATCGTCTATCCCGACATCGCTGCGAGTCTGATCCGGTTCGACACGACACCGTGGCCGACATGGCGCTTCCGCCTCGATGCGCGGACGTGTGTGATCGCGGAAACGTTCGTCGCGAAAGCAACTCGCGAAACGGTGCTGCGCTGGCGCGTGGCGTTCGATGACGACGCTGGTGGCGATGACGCGATCACGCTGCATGTTCGTCCGTTGCTGTCCGGGCGTGATTATCACGCGCTGCATCACGAGAACGGCGCCTTCGATTTTTCCGCTTCCGTCGACGGCGAACGTGTGACGTGGCAGCCGTATCACGATCTGCCTGCGATTCGCGTCGTCACGAACGGCGCGTATGAACACGCGCCCGACTGGTATCGTAACTTCTGCTACGTACGCGAACGCGAGCGCGGCCTCGACTTCACCGAAGCCCTCGCGACGCCCGGCGTTTTCACGTTCGATCTTCGTTCGGATGCGGCCGTGATGATATTGAGCGCGGACGTGCCGAACCCATCGCAGCCTGTTGTGCAAGCCGCCGCGATTGAACTGGCGAACACGCTTGCCGGGACTGAAACGAACCGCCGCGCTGCTTTTGCTTCGCGCCTGCATCGTTCCGCCGATGCCTACGTTGTCGCGCGGTCGGCGGGACACACGATCGTCGCCGGGTTTCCGTGGTTTACCGATTGGGGCCGTGATACTTTCATCGCGATGCGCGGCCTGCTGATCGCCACGGGGCGACTCGCGGAAGCCGGTTCGATCCTGCTCGCATGGGCGGGGACGATTTCGCAAGGCATGTGTCCGAACCGTTTTCCCGATTACGGCGACGAGCCCGAATACAACTCGGTCGATGCGTCGCTCTGGTTTGCGATTGCCGTACACGACTATCTGGCGACAGGGCATGCGTCGGACGCGACGCGCGAGCGCCTGCATGAGGCCGTCGATACGATTCTGGCCGGCTACACACAAGGCACGCGCTACGGCATCCGTGCCGATGACGATGGCTTGCTGCGTGCAGGCGTGCCTGGCGTGCAACTCACGTGGATGGACGCGAAGGTCGGCGACTGGGTGGTGACCCCGCGCATCGGCAAGCCCGTCGAAGTGCAGGCGTTGTGGTTCAACGCATTGCGCATTGCCGCACAGTGGAATGCGCGCTGGAGCGATGCCGCCGGGCGTGTGGCGGCATCGTTTGTGCAGCGCTTTGTCGATTCGGAAACGGGCGCGCTGTTCGATAACGTCGACGTCGATCATGTGCACGGCACGGTCGACAGATCGATCCGGCCGAATCAGATTTTCGCGGCAGGCGGCTTGCCGTTCGCGCTGGTCGAAGGCGAAACGGCGCGGGCCGTCGTTGCGCAAGTGGAAGCGCATCTGCTGACGGCGCTGGGTTTGCGCACGTTGTCGCCGGAAGATCCAGCCTATCGCGGGCGCTATGCGGGCGCGCCGCTCGAACGTGACGGGGCGTATCACCAGGGGACCGTGTGGCCATGGCTGCTCGGGCCATTCGTCGAAGCCTGGCTGCGCGCGCAACGTCCCGATGACGCCGCCCGCAGCGCGGCCCGCGCGCGTTTTCTCTCGCCGCTCGACGCGCATCTGGATCGCGCGGGCCTCGATCACATTTCGGAAGTCGCGGACGGCGATGCGCCGCATGCGCCGGGCGGCACGCCGTTTCAGGCGTGGTCGCTGGGGGAGCGGTTGCGTATGGGTGTGTTGCTGGGCGAAAGCGTCCACGCCCACCTCCCCGACGCGAACACCCCAAACCGCGCTACGATGTGACTCCCACCGTCACCCGAGAGACGAGGACGCTGCCATGCCTCCGCTGCGCGCCGGAAACCTGCTTGCCACCGTCGAGGGAATACGTCTGCACTCCAGTGAATGCGCGCGATGGCAGCGCTGGGGCCCGTATCTGAGCGAGCGTCAGTGGGGCACGGTGCGCGAAGACTACAGCCCGAACGGCACCGCATGGGACTATTTCCCGCACGATCACGCCCGCAGCCGCGCCTACCGCTGGGGCGAGGACGGCATTGCGGGGTTCGGCGACGACACGTTGAACTGGTGCGTGTCGGTCGCCATGTGGAACCGCGCCGATCCCATTCTCAAGGAACGCCTGTTCGGCCTCACGAACCAGGAAGGCAATCACGGCGAGGACGTCAAGGAACTGTATTTCTATCTGGACGGCACGCCGACACATTCCTATATGCGGATGCTGTACAAGTACCCGCATGGCGCTTTTCCGTATCAGGATCTCGTCGAGGAGAACGGGCGGCGCGGTGCGGATCTGCCGGAATACGAAGTTCTCGATACGGGCATCTTCGACGACTCGCGCTATTTCGATGTGACCGTCGAATACGCAAAGAACTCGCCCGAAGACATCGTGATGCGCGTCACCGTCGAAAACCGCGCGGACGAATCCGCGTCTCTCGATCTGCTGCCGCAAATCTGGGCGCGCAACAAATGGTCGTGGAAGGCGGCCGGCGAGCGCCCCAAGCTCACGAAGGAAACGGTGCACGACGTCACGCGTCTGCTCGGCACGCATCCCGGACACGAGCCGATGGTGGTGACGGCATGGTCGCCCGATACGACTGTTTTCGAGTGGCTGTTCTGCGAGAACGATACGAACGTCCGCCGCCATTTCAACATGGAGGCGGAAGGTCCGTTCAAGGACGGCTTCAACAACTATCTCGTGCACGGCGACGCCGATGCGATACGTCGTGACGCAGGCACCAAAGCGGCCGCGCACGTGCCGCTGAATCTGCCGCCGCACGGGACGGCCGTCGTCTATCTGCGGTGGCGTCCCGAGTTCTGCGCCGATGAAACGCCGCTCGATGCCGAGCAACTGTTCGCGCAACGTATCGCCGAGGCCGATGCGTTTTATGCGGCGTTGCAGCACCATATCGAAGGCGCGGACGAGCGGCTCGTGCAGCGCCAGGCGCTAGCGGGCATGCTGTGGTCGAAGCAGTATTACCAGTTCGACGTCGAGCGCTGGATGGACGGCGACCCGTTGCAGCCGACGCCCCCCGCATCGCGCAAACAGGGACGCAACCGCGACTGGCGGCATTTGTGCAACGCGGACATCGTGTCGATGCCGGACAAATGGGAGTATCCGTGGTACGCGTCGTGGGACCTCGCGTTTCATGCCGCAGCATTCGCGCTGATCGATCCCGCGTTTGCGAAGCGTCAGTTGCTGCTGCTCGTGAAGGACCGCTACATGCACCCGAACGGGCAGATCCCCGCGTACGAATGGGCGTTCGGCGATGCGAACCCGCCGGTGCACGCATGGGCCGCGTGGCGTGTCTATGAAATCGATCGCGCGCTGACGGGCAAGGGCGACCGCGATTTTCTCGAACTGGTCTTCCACAAGCTATTGCTGAACTTCGCGTGGTGGGTGAACCGCAAGGATGCCGACGGCCGCAATATCTTCCAGGGCGGCTTTCTCGGCCTCGACAACGTCGGCATTTTCGACCGCTCGTCGCCGTTGCCGACGGGCGGCCATATCGATCAGGCCGACGGCACCGCATGGATGGCCGCGTATGCGCTGGACCTGATGCGCATCGCGCTCGAACTCGCGTTTGCGAATCACGTGTTCGTCGATATTGGCGTGAAGTTCTTCGAGCACTTCCTGTATATCGCGCAGGCCGTGAGTTGCGAAGATAACTGCGATACGGGCCTGTGGGACAGTCAGGACGAATTCTTCTATGACAAGCTGCGCTTGCCCGACGGCTCCAATGTGCCAATGCGGGTGCGCTCGATTGTCGGGCTGATTCCGCTGATCGCCGTGCATGTGCTCGAAGAGCGTCTGCATGGCTCGCTGCCGGGCCTGCGCGACCGCCTTGTCTGGTTCCTGCGCAACAAGCCCGATCTCGCGCGGCTGGTGTCGCGCTGGAATGAGCCGGGGCGCGGCAACAGCTTGCTGCTTTCACTGTTGCGCGGGCATCGGATGAAAGCGCTGCTCAAGCGTGCGCTCGACGAAGCCGAGTTCCTGTCCGATCACGGCGTGCGCGCGCTGTCGCGTGTGCATCGCGATCAACCTTACGTCTTTCAGCACAACGGGCAGAGCTTCTGCGTGAAGTACTTGCCAGCCGAATCGGATTCTCGCGTGTTCGGTGGCAATTCGAACTGGCGCGGGCCGGTGTGGATGCCCGTCAACTATCTGCTGATCGAGTCGCTGTACGAATTTCATCGCTATTACGGCGACGATTTTCGCGTCGAGTACCCGACGGGCTCGGGCAACCAGCTTTCGTTGTCCGAAATCGCCGACGCCCTTGCGCAACGTACGACGACGCTGTTCCTGAAGGACAAGAACAACGAGCGGCCTGTGATGGCTGCGTATCCGATGTTGCAGGCGGACCCGCGCTCGCAGGATCTCGTGCTGTTTCACGAATACTTTCACGGCGACAACGGACGCGGCGTGGGCGCGTCGCATCAGACGGGGTGGTCGGGTCTCGTCGCATTGCTGTTGCAGCCGCGCGAGCTTGCAAGCTCCGGTTTCTTGCCCGAAACGGGCGAGGCGCAGGACGCCGAAGTGGCCGCTTCCGTGAAATAGACCGCGCTGCCCGCCGCTCGTGCAGCAGTTCGATTGAACTGTGCGGCATGACGGCGGGTCTTTCAGATATTGCCACGCGTATGGCTCATTGATGGAAAGACTGCCATGTCCAATGACGCAAACGACGCATCATCCACTACCTCGTCAGCAAGCTGCAAGATCGGCGCAGGCCCGCATGCAGCCGCCGCGGGTCCCGCAGGCAAGCGGCCCGCGCCGCCGTGCACGCTGGTCATCTTCGGCGCGGGCGGCGATCTGACCAGGCGTTTGTTGACGCCGTCGCTGTACAACCTGACCGTCGATGGCCTGCTCGACGACGGCATGCGCATCATCGGGGTCAATCACGGCGAGCGCGAAACGAAAGCGTGGCTCGACGATCTCGGCCAGTCGCTGCAGCAGTTCGCTGCGGAAAAGGCGAGCGAAGCGCATTCCGGCAAGGTCGACGAGAAAGCCTGGAAATGGCTTTCATCGCGCATGGAGTACATGGCGGGCGAATTCGAAGCCGACGATGTGTTCGAAGCGCTCAAGCAGCGTATCGAGAAAACGCCGCACGGCAATGCGATCTTCTATCTCGCGGTGGGCGCGCGCTTTTTCAGGCCGATCGTCGAGCGTCTCGGCAAACATGGCTTGCTGAAAGAAGACGCGCAGCACAAGGGGAGCTTCCGGCGTCTCGTGATCGAAAAGCCGTTCGGCACGGACCTCGCGTCCGCACGCGATCTCAACGCTCACATTCTCGGTTACGCGAACGAATCGCAGGTTTATCGCATCGATCACTTTCTCGGCAAGGACACAGTGCAGAGCATCCTTGCCGTGCGCTTCGCGAATGCGATGTTCGAGCCGGTGTGGCGGCGCGAGTACATCGACAGCGTGCAGATCACGGCGGCGGAAACGCTCGGCGTCGAAGGGCGCGGCAAGTTCTACGAACAGACGGGCGCGTTCCGCGACATGCTGCCGAACCATCTGTTCCAGTTGCTTGCCATGGTCGCGCTGGAGCCGCCCAATTCGTTCGATGCCGAAGCCGTGCGCGACAAGAAAGCCGAACTCCTCGCCGCCATCGAGCCGCTAAAGCCCGACGACGTCGTATTCGGCCAGTACGAAAAGGGTGATGCGGGCATCGCGTATCGCGACGAACCCGACGTCGCGCGCGACAGCACGACGGAAACCTATGCGGCTGCGCGCGTGTTCATCGACAACTGGCGCTGGGCGGGCGTGCCGTTCTATCTGCGTACGGGCAAGCGCATGGCCGCACGCCGCACCGAGATTGCCGTGCAGTTGAAGCGCGTGCCGTTTCTGATGTTCCGCAACACACCCGTCGAAGCGTTGACGCCGAATGTATTCACGCTGCGCATCGATCCCGCGCATGGCACGCGCTTCGACTTCAACGTCAAGGTGCCCGGACCGGCGATGCAGATCGGCGCGGTGCGCTCCGCGTTCAACTACAACGACTTCTTCGACGAACGCGCGAACGTCGGCTACGAAACGCTGCTCTACGACTGCATGCTCGGCGACGAGACACTGTTTCAGCGCGCCGACAGCATCGAGTCGAGCTGGTGCGCCGTCGATCGCGTGCTGCATCCCGAAGGCGGGCCGCTGCCCGTGTATGGCTATCCGGCGGGCAGCAGCGGGCCGGCGCAAGCCGATGAACTGCTCGCGCGCGATGGCCGCGCGTGGCGTTCATTGCAAAGCAAAGAGTAGTCCTGTCACAACCACAAACGAAAGGGGGACGCTTTGGCCAAAGCTAAAGTACAGACGCGACCCAAGGCCACCAGCGACGGTGAGCGGATACTCGCCATCGATGTCGGCGGCACGGGCCTGAAGGCGGCCGTGATCGACGCGGACGGCGACATGAAAAGCGAACGCGTGCGCGTCGCCACACCGCATCCATGCACGCCCGCGCAACTCGTCGATACGCTGGTGACGCTCGTGCAGCCGCTCGTCGATGCGCAGCATCCAACCTTGATGTCGATCGGCTTTCCGGGCGTCGTGCGCGACAACCACGTGCTGACGGCCCCGAATATCGGCGATGCGAGCTGGCGTGGCTTCGCGCTCGCGGAACAACTGGCGGCGCGCTTGGGCGGCCTGCCTGTGCGTATGATCAACGACGCCGAGATGCAAGGCTTCGCGGCGATCGAAGGGCATGGCATCGAATTCGTGTTGACGCTCGGCACGGGCGCTGGCACCGCGCTCTTTCGCGACGGCGAGTTGATGCCGCATCTCGAACTCGCGCATCATCCCGTCAGCAAGGACCGCACGTATGACGAGTACATCGGCAATGCGGCGCGGGAGAAGGTGGGCAGCAAGCGCTGGAACCGGCGTGTGGAGAAGGTGATCGCCATCCTGACTTCGCTCGTCAACTACGACCAGCTGTGGATCGGCGGCGGCAATGCCGAGCGCCTGACGTTCGAGTTGCCGTCGAATGCGGCCGTCGTGTCGAACGCGGCGGGCATCGAAGGCGGTGCGCGGCTCTGGCATCCGAAGTCGGTGCGGGAAACGCGGCAGTTGCCGGAAGCGAACCAGAAGTCGGGCGTGTTCCGTTGAAAGAGCGGGCGGGGGAATAAACGGGCATGGCCGTTCGTTTCCTCCGATGCGGTCGTGAACGCGCGAGCGCATTCCCTTCGACGGAGCCGTCCAATGAAAACTATCTCCAACACCCGGCTCGCAGCCATGGCGCTAACGTTGGCGCTTTCTTCCGGCTTCACGCACGCCGTGGCGGCCGAGGCCTTCGAAGTGACGTCGCCGGGCACGCCCGACGGCGGCACGATCGATTCGAGCCACGCAGCCGGTGTGAACAATTGCGGCGGCGGCAACCAGTCGCCCGCTGTGCAATGGCGCAACGCGCCATCGGGCACGCGCAGCTTCGCGGTGACGCTCTTCGATCCCGACGGCGCCAAAGGCATTGGCATCATTCATTGGGTACTGTACGGGATACCCGCTTCGATGAACGCGATGCCGCATGGCGCGCCAGCGCCCGCAGGCAGCGTGAGCGGCATCAATCGCACGGGGCAGCCCGGTTACTACGGACCTTGTCCACCCATCGGCGACGTGCCGCATCACTATGTGTTGCAGGTCTACGCGCTCGATCTCGCGCCCGATGCGCTGCCACCCAATCTCAATCACGACGCCTTTCTCGCCGCCGTCACGAATCACGTGCTGGCCGCGAGCAGCACCGTGCTGCGCTACGGACGCTAGCGCAGCATCGCACGCTCAGCGCGGTGCGTCGCCCCAGCGGTATTCGACGGTTGCCTCGTCGAGTTGCTTCTTGATCTCGGGGTCGAGCGCGAGATCCACGGCGGCGAGCGAGTCGTTCAACTGTTCGACGCGGCTCGCGCCGATGATCGCCGACGTGATGGTAGGGTTCGCGAGGACCCATGCAATCGCCGTCTTCGTCATCGGTTCGCCGGTTTTCGCGTTGATCTCGCGCAGTGCTTCGATGGTCTTGAACTCACGCTCGTGCCAGTAGCGCTCCGAGTACATCTCGCCTGCTTTGCCGACCGTCGCCGTGAAGCGCCCTTCCGTGGGCTTCGCGTCGTGTCGATGCTTGCCCGTCAGCAGGCCGCCCGCGAGCGGGTTGTACGGAATCACGGCGAGGCCTTCTTCGTCGGCGAGCGGCAGCAGTTCGCGTTCGATCTGCCGGAACAGCAGGTTGTAGCGCGGCTGTACCGACACGAAGCGCGCAGTGCGCAATACGTCGGAGCGTCCGAGCATGCGCGCGAGCCGGTACGCCAGATAGTTCGACACGCCGATATAGCGCGCCTTGCCCGAGCGCACGATCACATCGAGCGCTTCGAGTGTTTCGTCGAGCGGGGTGTCGCGGTCGTCGGAATGCAACTGGTACAGATCGACGTAATCGGTGTTCAGGCGGCGCAGCGAATCGTCGATGGCGTCGAGCAGATGCTTGCGCGATGCACCCTGATTCCATGCATGCGGACCGACCTTGCCGACCGCTTTGGTCGCCAGAATGAAGCGGTCGCGCTTGCCCTTGAGCCAGCGGCCGATGATTTCCTCGGTGCGTCCCGCAAGATTTTCGCCGCCGCCTAGCGGATAGACATCGGCCGTATCGATGAAATTCACACCGGCGTCCGTCGCCTTGTCGAGAATGCCACGCGATACGTCTTCTTCGGTTTGCAAGCCGAAAGTCATCGTACCGAGACACAAACGCGAGACAGTAAGACCGGTATGGCCGAATTTGCGGTATTGCATGATCGACTCCGCGAGAAGGAAACTATAAGAGGATGAGTGCAGCAGAATGGAAATGCAGAAGAGAGAGCATAGCGGCTATTGCGAATCTGCGTTGTTGCGTTGCCTTCAGGCATTCATTGCGCTGACACCCTGCTGCGTTTTGCTGGAAAACTTTTCAGACGCGTAAGGTCTAAACGGCTTTGTCGCCGGGTGTCGGAGCTTCATATCCGGGAGGTTGATACCGATGAGTGTCGAACAGAACATCAGCCAGGAGATCGGGCACAGCGGTTCTCATGCGCGCGCTGTCATCGCTGGCGCTGTGGTGGTCGCGGTGGGTGTGCTGGTGGCGTGCGCGCTCGTCATCAGAAGGAAAAAAGGCGTCGCGCGCGTGCCCGAGCCGGCAAAGAGCGTCGACGTGGACCGCTATACGGGGCGCTGGTACGAGTTCGCGCGCTATGACAATCGTTTCGAGCGAGGCCGCGATTTCGTCACGGCTGACTACGCGAAGCGCGACGACGGCTTGATCAGCGTGATCAACGCGGGCCGCGAGGGCGGTGTCGATGGACCGCGGCGCGTCGCGCGCGGCAAGGCGCGCGTGGTGCCTGATTCGGACAACGCAAAGCTGAAAGTGTCGTTCTTCGGGCCGTTCTATGTCGGCGACTACTGGGTGCTCGATCACGCCGACGACTATAGCTGGTCGATCGTCGGCGAACCGGGCGGCACCTATCTGTGGATACTCACGCGTGAAGCGAAGCCCGCTGTCGAACTGCAACGCGCGCTGCTGGAACGCGTTCGCGCCATGGGCTATGACCTGTCGATGCTGCGCCGGACGCAGCAGTAAAGATTGTTTGAAAATTTTTCTAGTGGCCTTTCCTTTTGCGAAATCCCGCATTGCTGATTCGACATTTCGATTGATGTATAACGCGTTTGCGCGGTAACTCTTCCCTTCCATGCATGAGCTTTCACGAAATTACTGCCGGATTCTGGTGTCGGCATGAATTTCGCATTGATGGACGCAATGTAATTCCGCATTGCGTTGCTCTGCGCAGAGCAATGCGGTTTTCTCAAACCGGAGTGTGACTGCCCACGTAAAGAGTCGAGCGAAACAACCGTGGCTGTCGCGCCTAATTGCGTCAAATGCCATGGATACCAACCGTACACTCACCACCATTCGAAGCGGCGCGCACCAGATCAGCGACCATCGGGACGACATCTTCTTCGCCGCCGTATCGACGACACGTATGCCGATGGTCGTCACCGATCCGAACCTGCCCGACAATCCCGTGATCTTTGCGAACCATGCGTTCCTGCGCATGACAGGCTATGAGCTGACGGAAATCATCGGCACCAACTGCCGCTTTCTGCAGGGACCGGAGACGGATCGCGCCACCATCGACGAGGTGCGGGATGCCGTCACGGATCGCCGCGAGTTTGCGACGGAGGTGCTCAACTATCGCAAGGACGGCTCGACGTTCTGGAACGCACTGTTCATTTCGCCCGTTTTCAACGAGCAGGGCGAGCTGGTGTATTTCTTCGGCTCGCAGCTGGACGTGAGCCGCCGCCGCGACGCAGAGGACGCGCTGCATCAGGCGCAGAAGATGGAGGCGCTCGGGCAACTGACGGGCGGCATTGCGCACGATTTCAACAATCTGCTGCAGGTGATGGCGGGTTATGTGGATGTGCTGCAAATGGGCATTGAAGGCAATGCGCACGGCCCGGCGATGGAGCAAAGCCTCGATCGCATACGCGGCGCGGTCGCCAAGGCCACGACGCTGACCCAGCAGCTGCTCGCGTTCGCGCGCAAGCAGAAGCTCGTGGGGCGCCCAGTCAATCTGAATACGCTGGCGGACAGCATGGTCGAGCTCGCGCGGCGCACGCTTGGCGAGAACGTTTCGCTGAAGACCGAATATGAGGACGGACTCGGTAATTGCCGTGTCGATCCGACCCAGCTCGAAGTCGCCTTGCTCAACGTATTGCTCAATGCTCGGGACGCATTGGCCAGCCGGCGCGACGGCATCGTGACGGTGCGCACGGAGACAGTCGAGCTGGAGCATCAGGCGATGGTCGGATTCGCCGACCTGCGCACCGGCCGCTATGTGAGCATTGCGATCTCCGACAATGGTTGCGGCATCCCGCCTGAAATTCTCGACAGGGTGATGGACCCGTTTTTCACGACCAAGGACGAAGGCAAGGGCACGGGTCTCGGGTTGTCGATGGTATATGGCTTCGCAAAGCAGTCGGGCGGCGCAGTGAACCTGTATTCGGAACCGGGCGTCGGCACCACGTTGCGGCTTTATTTCCCGGCTGTGGAAGGCAATGTGCAGCGTCGCCCGTCCGCGCCGAAGGCGATCGAGAAAGCGGGCAACGAAATGATCCTGATCGTTGACGACCGCGTCGAAGTGGCGGAAGTCGCACAGGCGATGCTCGAACAGATCGGCTATCGCACGCGCGTCGTGCTGAACACCAAAGAGGCGATGGAGATTTTGCAGGACGGCACGACGGTCGACCTGCTGTTCACCGACCTCATCATGCCGGGCAACATGAACGGTGTGATGCTTGCGCGCGAGGCGCGGCGCCTGCAACCGAAGATCAAGGTGCTGCTGACGACCGGCTATGCCGATGCCTCGCTCGAGCGAACCGATGCGAACGGTAGCGAGTTCGACATGATCCATAAGCCCTATCGGCGGGCGGAACTGGCGCGTAAGGTACGTATTGTGTTGAACGGGCCGACAGGTGTCGGTTAGCATGCAGCCAGGGCAATTACGCATGCATTTGAGTCAGCAGGACACGGCGGGAATTCTTTTCATTTACCACAGGCTGCGGATAGAATTTGTACCCGCTTCCGTTCAACCTGCGGCGGATCGCGCGGCGCTAAACGAGTAGCGCGCGTTCCCGTTTAATCCGGATCTCGAATGCTGCGACCATCAATGCCACATAACGAAAGCGAACGCCTGGAAACATTGCGTTCACTTCACATACTCGATACTCCGCCGGAAGAACGGTTCGACCGTCTCACGCGACTCGCGAGACGCCTGTTCGGCGTGCCCATCGCGGCCGTCACGCTGGTCGATAGCCATCGTCAGTGGTTCAAGTCGCATCCCGGCATCGATGCTTCGGAGACGCCGCGCGACGTATCGTTCTGCAGCCATGCAATTCTCGACGACGAACTGTTCCTCGTGAACGATGCGTTGCTCGATGTGCGCTTCGCCGACAATCCGCTCGTCACGGGCGATCCGAATATCCGCTTCTACGCGGGCTATCCGCTCACCGTCGACAACGGCAGCCGGCTCGGCACGCTATGTCTGATCGACGTGAAGCCGCGCGCATTGGACGACGAAGAGCGCGTGCTGTTGCGCGATCTGGCGCGCATGGCCGAGCAGGAGATCTCCGCTGTGCAGCTGGCGACCACGGACGAACTGACCGGCCTGTCGAACCGTCGCGGCTTCGAGGCGCTCGCGCAGCATGCAATCAGGTTATGCAAACGCGCGCAAAAGCCCGCGTCGCTGCTGTTCTTCGACCTGAACGGCTTCAAGAATATCAACGACGTACACGGCCACGCCGAAGGCGACCGCGCGTTGATTGCATTTGCAACGGTATTGCAAACTGCATTGCGCGACAGCGACGTGATCGGCCGGTTGGGCGGCGACGAGTTCGTGGTGCTGCTGAGCGACTCGGACGAAGAAGGGACGGCGCAGACCATCGCGCGTCTCAGGCATCAGCTGGATGTCCACAACCAGTCCGCGCAAGCGCCTTATCAATTGCACTGCAGCGTGGGCACGGCGACGTATGCGCCCGACAGCTCGCAGAGTATCGACGACCTGCTCGCGCAAGCCGACGGCGCGATGTATGCGAACAAGCGCTCCCAACGCTGAAGTCTGGACGGCTGCGCAAACGTTTAGCGTAGCCGCTTTCGCTGCATGCGGGCTATCAACGATTTTCCAGCACCCAACGTTCCTCGCGTTCGAGGCGCAGCAGCGCATGCTCGAACATTGCGCGCGCGCGGCCCGAAATGTTCGCCAGATACACATGTAGCAGCGCATCGGCGGGCGTGCGCGAAGCGCAGCTGACGCTGTACTGCTCGAACGCGCTCAACTGCATGATGATGCTCGCGAGATGCTTCGGGCACTCGCACGCGATGGTGGTCGACGCGTGCGCCATCGCCATCAGGGTTTCATCGGAGTAGTGCCGCTGCGGCGCGGGCTCGCGCATGTCGGGCTGAGTGGCCGCCAGTCCCGTCTTGCGCCGGATGTCGCTTATCATCTGCGCGATCGACGCCTGATCGAGCGGCTCGCGGATCGTGCGTACGCCGACCCGCTCCAGCAGATTGATCGTGTTGGCGGCAGCGAACGAGTACACCACGACGATATTTTCCGCGTGAGTCGACGCGCTCAACGCCAGCACGCGCTCGACGTCGTCCGCGTGCAGCGACGGCAGATGAATGATCAGCACGTCGGCCGGCTGGTTCATGCGCTCGGTGAACGCGGCCGTCATGTTCTCGAAGACTTTCGGCTCGTTCGCAAGCTCTGCCTGCAATGCGTGCAGGTGCTGGCGGATGGTCTGCGCGAGCGCCGTGCCGACGATGCGCAGCCGCAAGCCCGGCCGTCCTTCCGCGAGCGGCGTCACCGGCGTCTTGTCGACATGCATGAAGGCGAGCCGTTCGAGTTCGCCTGTCTGCAAGGTCGCGATCGAGCCGATCGAATAGCCGCGATCGACGAGCCCCTTGATCATCGCGACGCGCCGCACATCGGTTTCGCTGTAAAGGCGATGCCCGGATTGCGTGGTGGGCGGCGCCACGACGCCGTATCGGCGCTCCCAGATACGCAGCGTGCCGACAGGGAGATTCGCCATTCGAGCGACGGCCCCGATGCGATAACGCGGCACGACTTCTGGATCATCCACTGTGTTGTTCATGAATCGAAAACCCTTGGGGAAGTCGATTCGAGTCTAACAAGCGCGACGATGATTTGAGGCGGATTTTTTTATTCAACGATGGCGCAAGGCCGCATAAACAAACGCTCTCCGCAGATGCAAGCCTTTGACACGCAAGCCTTCGCGGGTTCTTGTCTTCCTTCTGTCCCGCTCCTGCGGCACGCGGCACGATCCGTCGCTTGTACTGATTTTGACCAGGATCGAACGGGACGAGACCTGTCATGCCTGATCGCGTGAAATATGAGGAAAGCCTCGGCCTCGGCCTTGGCCTTGGCCCCAGCTTCGGCTTCGATGAGGCTATGGATCAGCGTTCGCGCGTGGAACCGCGCACGATCAGTTGCGGCGCGGACGTCACGCACATGCGCGGCGCTTTCTGGTGCACGCCATGCTTGCCGGCGGGCCGCTCGATCAGCTCGCGCAGCAGCGACACAGCGAGCTCGGCGGCTTCGACGGTCGGCACGGCAACGGTGGTGAGCGGTGGACGCGATTGCTGTGCAAGCTGGATGTCGGTGATGCCGACCACGGACAGATCGCGCGGCACGTCGCGGCCGAGATCGGCCGCCGCGTGGATCGTGCCGAGCGCGGGCAGGTCGTTGGTCGCGAAGATGGCCGTCAGTTTCGCGTCGCGCTCCAGCAGATCGCGCGCTGCGGCATAGCCGCCTTGCGTCGTATCGGGTGCGTAACGCACGTTTTTCGCGGGCACTTTGAGCCCTGCCTCGCGCATCGCGTCCACGAAACCTTCATAGCGCGATGCGTGAATACCCGAAGGCTTGCTGCCGATAACCGCACCGATGCGCGTGTGCCCCAGCTCGATCAGATGCTTTGCGGCAAGCTGGCCTGCAAGACGGAAATCGACGGCGACGCACGGCAAGCCGGGTGGATCGTCGGGACGTTCCCACATGCACAGCACCACGGGTGCGCCGCGCGCTTCCGTTTTGCGCAGATCGTCGAAGTCGAGGTTGGCGTTCATCACCAGCACGCCTTCGGATAGCGTGCCCGCAATCTGCTCCAGATACGCGCGGCCCGCGTGCGGATCTTCATTGGTGTTGCAGATGATGACGAAGTGGCCGCTGGTGCGCGCCGCGCGCTCGACGGCCAGCGCGAACTCCGGGTAGAACGGGTTCGCGATGCTCGACACCATCAGCGCGATGGTCGGCGCGCGGCCTTCGGCGAGCGCGCGCGCCGCAAGATGCGGACGGTAGTTGAGCGCTTCGACGGCTTCGAGCACGCGCTGACGCGTCTGCTCGCCGACGCGCCCGCGATTGCGCAGCACGTTCGAAACGGTGGCCGACGTGACGCCGGCACGTCGCGCGACTTCACTCAAAGTGGACATGTTTCGCAACACTTATTCAATATGTGGGACTCGCGTTCATCATTTGCATTGGCCGCGAAGGCGGGGCACCATGCGCAAAACGACAGAACGAATTATCGGAGACAGCCTTACACGGCCAACAAACGGCCTTCAGAAGGGCCAGCGATCGCGATGCGGTCGTTTTTTCGGCCATTCAGATTAAGCGCTTAATCTCCGCTTCGGGCTGATTAAATCACGGAGTCGAAGCGATGGCGAGCATTTCGTTGAAGGGCGTGCAGAAAGCGTATGGAGACAACGCGCCCGTGATCCGCAACGTCGATCTGGAGATCGGCGAAAACGAGTTTTGTGTGTTCCTCGGTCCGTCGGGCTGCGGCAAGTCCACGCTGCTGCGCATGATCGCGGGTCTCGAAGACGTGACGGACGGCGACCTGTCGATCGGCGGGCGCATCGTCAACGACGTGCCTGCTGCCGAGCGCGGCGTCGCGATGGTGTTCCAGAGCTATGCGCTGTTTCCGCATATGAGCGTGTACGAGAACATGGCCTTTGGGCTGAAGCTCGCGAAGAAGCCGAAAGCGGAAATCGACAGCAAGGTGAAGGAGGCGGCGCGCATCCTGCAACTCGAAGCGCTGCTCGATCGCAAGCCGCGCGCATTGTCGGGCGGGCAGCGCCAGCGCGTTGCCATTGGCCGCGCGATCGTGCGCGAGCCGGGCGTGTTTCTGTTCGACGAGCCCTTGTCCAATCTCGACGCGACGTTGCGCGGTCAGACGCGAATCGAAATCGCGCGTCTGCACAAGCAGTTCGCCACCGCGAGCGTCGTCTACGTGACGCACGATCAGACCGAAGCGATGACGCTCGCTGACAAGATCGTGCTGCTGCACGCGGGCAAGGACACCGAGCGCTACGGCAGCATCGCGCAGATCGGCGCGCCGCTGACGTTGTATCACCGGCCCAATAGCCGCTTCGTCGCGGGCTTCATCGGCTCGCCGCGCATGAACTTCCTGCCCGGCAGAGTCACGGCGATCGACGCGCAAGGCGTCGACGTCACGCTCGATGACACGAATGAAACCATGCGGGTCGAGGTCGACGGCAGCACCTTGCAAGGCGGACAGCCGGTGACCTTCGGCGTGCGTCCGGAACATCTCGAACTCGTCACGGACGATGCATCACGACGTGATGCAACGCTCGCACGCACCATTTCGCTGATCGAGCATCTCGGCGAGCACAGCTACGTGCATCTGGAGCAGCGAGGCGGCGGAGTGCTGATCGCAAAGGTGCCGGGCAATGCCCGCGTCGAGCAGGGCGAACGCGTGACATTCGCCGCGCCCGCCCGTGCCTGCCATCTTTTCACCGAGGACGGATTCGCCGTGAAGGCGCTCAACTCCGTCGAACACTACGCATAAATAAGGGACATGCGCATGCGCCTTGGAGTCTGTTACTACCCGGAGCACTGGCCGGAATCGATGTGGAAAGACGACGCGCGCCGTATGAAGGCGCTCGGCATCGAGCAGGTGCGAATCGCGGAATTTGCATGGAGCCGTATCGAGCCGTCGCCGGGCGAATACGATTGGGGTTGGCTCGATCGCGCGGTCGACGTGCTGGGTGACGCGGGTTTGCAAGTCGTCATGTGCACGCCGACGGCGACGCCGCCGAAGTGGCTGATCGACCGTCATCCCGACATTCTGCCCGTGGGCGCGGATGGACGTCCGCGTGCATTCGGCTCGCGCCGTCATTACGATTTCTCGTCACCGTCGTATTTCGACGCGTCGCGCAAGATTTGCGAGGCAGTCGCGCAGCGTTACGGCAAGCATCCTGCCGTCGCTTACTGGCAGACGGACAATGAATTCGGCTGCCACAACACGGTGGTCAGCTATTCGCCCGCAGCCGTCGCGCGCTTTCGTGCGTGGCTCAAGGAGCGTTACCAGAGCGTCGACGCATTGAACCGCGCGTGGGGCACCGTGTTCTGGAGCATGGAGTACCGCAGCTTCGACGAAATCGACGCGCCCGTTGCGACCGTCACGGAAGCGCATCCGTCGCACAGGCTCGATTACCGGCGTTTCGCCTCCGATGAAGTCGCGCGTTATAACCGCATGCAGGTCGAGATCATTCGCGCGCATTCGCCGGGGCGTCCCGTCGCGCACAACTTCATGCAGCTGTTCACCGAGTTCGATCACTACAAGGTCGCGCGCGATCTCGATGTCGCCACGTGGGACAGCTATCCGCTCGGCGCGCTCGAAGAGCAGTGGTACGCGCCGGAGATCAAGGCGAAGTTCCTGCGCACCGGGCATCCCGACTTTGCTTCGTTCAACCACGACGTGTATCGCGGCATGTCGAAGCTGCCGTTCTGGGTGATGGAGCAGCAGCCGGGACCCGTGAACTGGGCGCACTGGAATCCTGCGCCGCTGCCGGGCATGGTGCGTCTGTGGAGTTGGGAAGCGTTCGCGCACGGCGCGGGCTGTGTGTCGTACTTCAGATGGCGTCAGGCGCCGTTCGCGCAGGAACAGATGCATGCAGGGCTGAACACGCCCGACAATCGCCTCGACATTGGCGGCAGCGAAGCGGAGCAGGTCGCGCACGAAATCGCCAGGGTTTCGGCGGCCGATGCCGATGCGAACGCGAATGTGCGCAGCAAGATTGCGCTGATCTACGACTACGAAGCCAAATGGCTCTTTGAAATTCATCCGCAAGGCGCGGATTTCCATTACCCGCGCTTCGCGTTCGAGTACTACTCGGCGCTGCGCTCGCTCGGCTTCGACGTCGACGTGATTGCCGCGGATGCGCCGCTCGACGGCTACGCGATGATTGTGGTGCCGCCGTTGCCCGTCGTGCCGGGCGACTTCGCGGTGCGGCTCGCGGCGTCGGGCGCGCAGATCGTGCTCGGTCCGCGGACGGGCTCGAAGACGCCTGATCTGCAGATTCCCGCGAACTTGCCGCCGGGCGCGCTCGCATCGCTGCTCCCCATTCGCGTGTGGCGCGTCGAATCGATGCGGCCGAACGTGACGGAGGCGGTGCACATCAACGGCGCGGGCGATGGTCTGCGCGAAGGCCAGGCGCGCCACTGGCGCGATCTGATCGATGCCGCAGACGAACGCAGCTTCGGCGTGCGCGCGCGATTTGCCGACGGACATCCTGCTTACGTGCAGCATGGCTCGGTTCATTACTTCGCGAGCCTGTTCGACGACCGTCTGACGGAATCGCTGTTCGCGCGCATCGCGACTGAGGCGGGTCTCACGCCGACGCCGTTGGGCGACAGCGTGCGAATCAGCCGGCGCGGCAAGCTCACGTATGTCTTCAACTATACGAATGGGCGGCACGTGATCGAAGGCGTCGATGCGTCGCGCTTCGTGATCGGCGCGCATGAAGTCGAGCCGCAAGGCGTCGCGGCTTATCGCACGGAAGACACGGAACGATTGGCAACGTAGCAGTGATCCCAGCAGGTAAGAACCAGGACACAAGGAGACAGGAAGATGACAGCAGGAAAATTCAACGCGCGCACCGCAATTGCAGCGGCAGCGCTCGCAGTCGCCGCAGCCGTTGCCCCGTTCGCGGCGACGACGGCAGAAGCGGGCACGATGACGATCAACATCGCGTTCAAAGGCGCAAGCCAGCGCGCGGTATGGCAATCGGTGATCGACGACTTCAAGAAGGCGCATCCCGACATCGACGTGAAAGCGTCGTTCGTCGATGAGGAAGCGTACAAGGTGCAGTTGCCGGGCTGGCTGTCGACGGTCGCGCCCGATGTCGTCAACTGGCACAACGGGGAGCGCATGGCGTACTACGCGCGGCGCGGTCTGTTCGAGGACCTGAGCGGCGACTGGAAGAAGAACGGCTGGGACAACATGTATGCATCGACGAAGGAATCGTCGACGTACAACGGCAAGCAGTATGCGGCGCCGACCGTGTACTACTCGTGGGGCCTGTTCTATCGCAAGGATCTGTTCCAGAAGGCTGGCATCGCGTCCGAGCCGAAGACGTGGGACCAGTTGATGGACGCGTGCAAGAAGCTGAAGGCGGCGGGCATCACGCCGTTCGCCGTGGGCGGGCGCGACGCCTGGACGCTGGCGGGCTGGTTCGATTATCTCGACCTGCGCATCAACGGCAACGCGTTCCACCAGAAGCTGATGGCGGGCGAAGTGCCGTACACCGACCCGCGTGTGAAGAAGGTGTACACGACGTGGAAGCAATTGCTCGACGACAAGGATTTCATCGACAACTCGCTGTCGTACGATCTGGACGCGGCGCAACCGTTCCTGTTCCAGGGCAAGGCGGCGATGATGCTGATGGGCACGTTCATCACGGGCGGTTTCCCGCCGAACGTGAAGCCGAACATGAGCTACTTCCAGTTCCCGATCATCGACTCGAACGTGCCGACGGCGGAAGATGGTCCTGTCGAATCGCTGCATATTCCGGCCAAGGCGAAGAACAAGGCCGATGCGCACACGTTCCTTGCGTTCGTCGAGACGCCGGAGCAGGGCGCGAAACTCGCAACGGGTCTCGGTTCGCTGTCGGCGAACAGCAAGTCGCCTGAACCGGAAGATCCCATCTCGAAGATCGGCTTCCAGATTCTGTCGAACACGAAGGGCGGCATCGCGCAGTTCTACGATCGCGACATGACGAAGGAAATGGCCGACGAAGGGATGAAGGGCATGCAGCAATTCATCGCCGATCCGACGAAGATCGATGCGATCCTTGCGCAGCTCGAGCAGACGCGCAAGCGCATCTACAAGAAGTAAAGATGTGAAGCAGTGGCGCCGGGCGTGCATTCAATGCGAGCCCGGCGCGAAGCAGCAATTTCGTTGCATGGAGAATCGTCGTGTCGCACTCCGTTACACGTCAGGACATCAACGGCACGCCGCCGTCGCAGCCGCAGGCGTCGCCATCGCCCAGAGCCGCGCGCAAGAAGCGTGGCCCGTCGCCCACCGCGCGGCGCCAGCGCAAGGCCGCGCTGCTGTTTCTCGCGCCCGCGTGCTTCATGGTCGCGGTGTATGTAGTATGGCCGATCCTGTCGTCGATCTGGCTCAGCTTCTACAACTGGGATGGCATGACCGACAAGGTCTTCGTCGGGTTCGCGAACTACATCGAGCTGTTTCAGGCGCCGACTTTCTACACTGCGCTGAAGAACAACCTCATCTGGCTCGTGCTGTTCCTGCTCGCGCCGCCGATGGGGCTTGCCGTCGCGCTCTATCTGAACCAGGCGGTGGCGGGCATACGGGTCGTGAAGTCGTTGTTCTTTGCGCCGTTCGTGTTGTCGGGCGTCGTGGTCGGGTTGATCTTCTCGTGGTTCTACGATCCGACCTTTGGCCTCTTTGCCGTGATACTCGGCCACGGCGTGCCCGTGCTCGGCGACGCGCACTATGCGACGTTCGGCATCATCTTCGCCGCGCTATGGCCGCAGACCGCGTATTGCATGATTCTTTATCTGACGGGTCTGACATCGCTGAACAGCGAGCAGATCGAAGCCGCGCGCATGGAAGGTGCGAAGGGCTGGTCGATGCTGTGGCACGTGGTGCTGCCGCAATTGCGGCCCGTCACGTTCATGGCGATCGTCGTCACGGTGATTGGCGCGCTGCGCAGTTTCGACCTGATTTCGGTGATGACGGGTGGCGGGCCATTCGAGAGTTCGACCGTGCTTGCCTATTACATGTACGACCAGGCGATCAAGTACTACCGCATTGGCTATTCGGCATCGATTGCCGTGGTGTTGTTCGCGATCATGCTCGTTTACATCGTTTATCACCTGCGCCGCATGCTGCGCAACGAACAGTAAGGAGCGGACGATATGTACCCGATGCCCGTTGCCAAGTGGAAGCCGTTCAACCGGCAGTTGTACAAGCTGACGTTGCCGATTGCACTCCTGATCTGGCTATTGCCGATGATCGCCGTGCTCGTCACGTCGGTGCGCTCGACGGAAGAACTGAGCGAAGGGAATTACTGGGGTTGGCCGAAGCACATTGCGCTTATCGATAACTATCGCGAAGCGCTCACTACGTCGCCGATGCTGCATTACTTCTGGAACAGCGTGCTGATCACGGTGCCTGCCGTAGTCGGATCGATCGCGCTCGCGGCGATGGCGGGTTTTGCGTTGGCTATCTACAAGTTTCGTGGCAACACGACGCTCTTTGCGACTTTCGTTGCGGGCAACTTCGTGCCGATCCAGATTCTGATGATTCCCGTGCGTGATCTGTCGTTGAGCCTCGGGATCTTCAATACGCTTGGCGCGCTGATTCTTTTTCATGTGTCGTTTCAGACGGGTTTTTGCGCGCTCTTTTTGCGCAACTTCATCAAGCAGTTGCCGTATGAACTGGTTGAAGCGGCGCGTATCGAAGGGGCGGGCGAGTGGACGGTGTTCTTTCGCATCGTGCTGCCGTTGATTCGTCCTGCGCTGGCCGCGCTGGCTATTCTTGTTTTCACTTTTGTGTGGAACGATTATTTCTGGGCGTTGTGTCTCACGCAGGGCGATGACGCTGCGCCGATTACGGTTGGGGTCGCGGCGCTTAAAGGGCAGTGGACGACGGCGTGGAATCTCGTTTCGGCCGGCTCTATTCTCGCGGCACTGCCTTCCGTCGCAATGTTCTTTGCAATGCAGAAGCATTTTGTCGCGGGGCTGACTTTTGGTGCTACCAAAGGGTGATGCTTTTTTTGCTGTTGTCTCCTCGTAGAAGGTTGCCCGCGAAAGCGGGCTTTTTTCTTGTGGTTTTTTTTCTGGTTTACGTGGTGCGCCTTCGTACTTCGAGCTTCTTCGTTTGGTGTTTTGGGTTTTCGCTGGCATCCGCGAATTGTTAGCGTGCTTCAGGCGTCGCCCCTGTGCGG
>NZ_JAGUUD010000096.1:0-31875 GCF_020177535.1 Paraburkholderia sp. XV
GAAACACGACATCTGTAAATAGCCGGCGCTACGACATTTCAATCTGGCTTTGACAAATCGAGTTTCCAAAAACAGGACCCGATAGAACCCAGACGCGCCAACGACACCTTATCCCCGCGACCTACGATATCGAATCCGCGCAGGCACCAGTCGCGAATCCGGCGCGCCGTCACCTTGAAGCAGAGAAAACACGCAACGCAGACTGTGCTCGGCCAGTTGTGCGCTGTCCTGGATAATCGCGTCGATCTTGAAAGGCAAACAGTCGAGCAGCTTATGGTCATCGAACGTCATCAATTGTCCTGGCGCCTGCGCCAGTTGATGCGCGTCGTTCATAAACTGCAGAACGCCTTCGAGCAACGTAATCGAGCCTGCGAACAGCGCTTGCGGATATCGCTGGTGTTCGGCGAACCATGACTTCATCAGCTCGTAACCCGATTCACGCTGGTAGTCTCGCTCGAACACCCAGTCGGGTTGCTCTTCGAGACCATGCTGACGCAGCGCCTGCCGGTATCCAGCCAGACGGTCGCGGCTTGCCGACAATTCCGGCTGACCGCCAAGATAGACCACCTCACGCGCGCCGCGCGCAATACTCTCGCCCACCAGCGTCGCGACCGTTTCAACCGCGTCGGTGACGACGTACGGTATCCGGCTCGACTCGACGCGTCGATCGGCAAACACGAGCGGCAGGCGCTTCATCCATTTTTCGTAGCGCTTCGCATCGCCCGTGCACGGCACCACGATCAGGCCATCGACCTGATGCGACACGAGGTGCGCAATGCCTTCCGTCTCGCGCACCGGGTTTTCATCGCTGGTGACGAGAACGAGCTGATATTGATAGCGTTCGCGGCATTGCCATTCCATTGCTTGCGCCAGTGCTGCGTGCGCGGAGTTGGTCAAATCGGGAATCACGAGACCGATCGTATTGCTTCGACGTGTGCGCAACGCCCGCGCCGACTGCGAAGGCGTGAAATGATGGTCTTTGGCGACCTGCAGCACCCGCTCGACGGTCGCCGCCGATATCCGGTAGCGCTCGGCATAGCCGTTGAGCACCATGCTGGCCGTGGTACGGGAAACCTTCGCGAGGCGGGCAATGTCGTCGATGGTCAGACGCTCGAACTGAGTCACGCGGGCTTCCTGCAGGTCAATGAGTCAAGCGCAAGCGCACCGCTTCGGTGAGCGGTGCGTGCGTACGATATAACTTCGTCGGGGATTCGCCGCCCAATCTCGATCGGAGGCAGAGGCAGGCGCGCAGCGACGTGAGTCCTGGCGCCTGATGGTACTACGGGAAGGGACAGATGAGAACTTACTGCTTGTAGAGGTTCAGCGGCACCGGGATGAACTTGTCGACCGTCTGGCCATCGACCAGCTTCTTCGCCGTCTGCACACCGTACTGGCCGATCAGTTCCGGCTGCTGCTGCACGGTCGCCGCCATCTGGCCGCCCTTGACGGCCGTGATGGCGTCGCTGGTCGCGTCGAAGCCAACCACCGCCACGTTCTTCAGGCCCGCCGCCTGCAGCGCCTTCACTGCGCCAAGCGCCATCTCGTCGTTCTGGGCGAACACACCCTGTATGTCCTTGTTGCTCTGGATGATGTTCTCCATCACCGACAGCCCCTTCGCACGATCAAAGTCGGCAGGCTGTTTTGTCGTGATCTTCACGCCGCCCTTCGCCGCCACTTCGTCGTCGAAGCCGGTGCCACGCTCGTTGGCCGCCGACGAGCCAGGAATGCCTTGAAGCTCGACGATATTGCCCTTGCCGCCCAGTTTTTCGGTGAGGAAATCAGCTGCCATCTTGCCGCCGGCCTTGTTGTCCGAGGCGATGTGCGAGCTGACATCCGCGCCGTTCACGCTGCGGTCGAGCGAGATGACCTTGATGCCCTTGCTGGTCGCTTCCTTGACGACGTTCGCCACGGCCGACGAATCGGTCGGGTTGATCAGGATCACGCTGACCTTCTTTTCGATCAGGTCTTCTACGCTCGCCTGCTGCTTCGCGGGATCGTTCTGCGCGTCGACGGTGATCAGCGTCACGCCGTCTTTGGCAGCCTCGTCTTCCGCGCCCTTGCGCAGCGAGACGAAAAACGGATTGTTCAGCGTCGAGATCGACAGCCCGACCGTGATCGCGCCGTTTGCAGCCGGCGCCGATGCCGCGCTGGCCCCGGCATCCGCCGACGCAGCCGGGCCCTCCTTCGAGCACGCAACCAGACCAGCCATCAGCGTGCTTGCGCACAGCGCGGCGAAAAGCTTCGAGAATCGCGGCGAAACGGGTTTCTGCATTGTCTTCCTCTTCTTCCTTGTGTGGTGAAACCGGGTTTTGCTGTCCAGCAATCGGTAGTAGATAAAGCGGATAAAACTCTGGGGAAAGGCACTACGCCCTTCCCTCGTCGACCTGCGTCACGTCTTCTTGTTGCCACGGTCGATCAGCACGGCAAGCAGGATCACGCCGCCCTTGATGACCTGCTGATAGAAAGACGACACGTCGAGCAGATTCAGGCCGTTGTTCAGAACACCGATCAGCAACGCCCCAACGAGCGTGCCGAAGATCCAGCCGCGTCCGCCCGTCAGACTCGTTCCGCCGAGCACGACGGCGGCGATCGCATCGAGTTCATAGCCTGTGCCCGCCGTCGGCTGCGCGGAGTTCAGACGGGAAGTCAGCACGACGCCCGCGAGCGCGGCCATGACGCCCGAGATCGTGTACACATAGAGCTGGATGCGATCGACCTTCACGCCCGAGAGCTTTGCCGATTCAGCGTTGCCGCCCGTCGCGTAGATGTGACGACCGAATACGGTCTTGCGCAGCAGCACCCAGAAGATCGCGAACATCACCAGCATGAGGACGACGGGAATCGGCACGAGGCGGGCCACGTAGCCGCCGCCGAGCAGCGAAAAGAAGTCGCTGTTGAAGCTGCTGAGCGGGCTGCCGTTCGACAGGACCAACGCCAGCCCCCGCAACACCGTCATCGACCCGAGCGTCGCGATAAACGGCGCGACTTTGCCTTTGCTGATCACGAGCCCGTTGACGAGTCCCATCAGGCCGCCTGCGACGAGTCCGGCGAGCGTCGCGAGACCTGCCGGCATGCCCGACGTCAGAAGGCTCGCGATGATGACCGACGACAGCGCCAGCACCGAGCCCGCGGAGAGATCGATGCCGCCCAGCAGAATCACCAGCGTCATGCCGAATGCGATCAGCGCATTGATCGACGCCTGGCGCATCACGTTCAGCAGGTTGTCGACGGTCAGAAAGTTGTGACTGACGATAGACAGTCCCACCGCAATGACCAGCAGGGCAATAAACGGCCCGAGCTTCTGCAGCGTCGCGCGGTTGGTCGGTGTGATACTCAGTTGCGCCATGATGTGTCTCGCGTTGTGTCCCTTCGCTTGTGACGGGACCATTCAAATGGATGCACGGCGCGCTGCCAGTCGCGCAGCCGTCATGGATCGGGATGTGGGGTGTCTATGCAGCAGCCGGGACGGGTGTCGCATTGCCCCCCGCCGCTGCCGTCATGATGAGTTCCTGCGTCGCGCCCTCTGCATCGAACAGGCCGCTCTGGCGGCCCTGATGCATGACGAGAATCCGGTCGCTCATCGCAAGGACCTCGGGAAGCTCCGACGACACCATGACGATCGCCACGCCGCGCTCAGCCAGCTGGTTGATGATCGTGTAGATTTCCGCCTTACCGCCCACGTCGACGCCGCGCGTCGGTTCGTCGAGCAACAGCACCTTGGGCGGTCGCGCAAGCCACTTCGCGAAGACCACCTTCTGCTGATTGCCGCCGGACAGCGACTTCACGTCCAGTTCGGCATCCCGCGTGCGTACCCGCAACTGCTCGATCAAGCCGTCGACCGCCTGGCGCTCGGCCTTGCTGTCGACGAAGCCGAGCTTCGCATAACGTTCGAGATGGACGAGCGTCGCGTTCTCGCGCACGGACATACCCAGCACGAGCCCCTGCCCTTTACGGTCTTCCGTGACGAAGCCGATGCCCGCCGCGATCGCAGCCGATGCATCGCGGACGTCGAGCGGCTTGCCATCCAGCGTGACGGTTCCCGCCGTCTTCCGGTTGGCGCCGAACAGCGTTCTGAGAATTTCGCTGCGCCCCGCCCCCATCAATCCGGCGATGCCGAGCACTTCGCCTGCACGTACGTCGAACGAAACGCCGGAGATGTTGCCTTGATCCGCGAGGCCGTCGACCTGCAAGCGGACCGCGCCCGCCTTGTGCTGCCGCTTCGGGAAACGCTCGCCGAGTTCGCGGCCCACCATCAGCCTGACGATCTCATCGAAACCGGTGTCCCTGATCGCGCGTTCGCCGACGAAGTGACCATCGCGCAGGACGCTGATCTTGTCGCAGATGCGGAAGATCTCTTCCATCCGGTGCGACACATAGACGATCGCCACGCCGCGAGCCTTCAGCGACAGCATGATCTCGAACAGCGTGTCGATCTCGCGATTGGTGAGCGCGGCCGTCGGCTCATCCATCACGACGACGCGCGCATCCAGTGAAAGCGCTTTGGCGATTTCGACGAGTTGCTGCCGGCCGATCGACAGGTGACCGGCTTCCGTCTGCGGATCGATGTCGCGCGCGCCGACCATGTCGAGCCACTTGCGTGCCTCGCGCCGCATCTTCGCGTTGTCGACGATCCCGAACCGGCTCGGTTCGCGGCCCAGAAAGAGGTTCTCCATCACCGACAGTTGCGGGATGAGGTTCAGTTCCTGGTGGATGATCGCGATGCCGGCATGTTCGGCTTCGACCGTGTTGCGAATCTGCGCGGCGCGGCCATCTATCAGGATCTTGCCCGCGTCGGCCGGATAGACCCCGCACAGAATTTTCATTAGCGTCGATTTGCCGGCGCCGTTTTCGCCCATGAGCGCGTGGATCTCGCCCGCGCTGATGTGAAAATCGACGCCATCGAGCACGCGTACCGGTCCGAAGGCCTTGCCGATGCCCTGCATCAACACTTCCATGGTGTGCCTCTCAGAAGATGACGCCGGAATGCAGAATCACATTCGCGTAAGGACTGCACTCGCCCGTGCGAATGATCGCTTTCGCCTCGCGCGAGCGCTGCTTGAACGCCTCGTGCGGCACCTGTTCGACTTCGATCTTGCTGGACGCCATCTGTGCGATGCGCTCCACGACAGCGGCGTTGTGCTCCGCGCTCTCGCTCGCGAACACCGCGCGTTCGACCTTGAAATCGGCGAGCACGCTATCGAGCACGTCGAAAAAGCCCGGCACGTTGAGCGCGAGCGATACGTCGATGCACTCGACGCCTTCGGGAATCGGCAGGCCGCAGTCGGCAATCACGAGGCTGTCGGTATGGCCCATCGATGCCAGCACGCGCGCAATGTCGCGATTCAGATGTCCAAGCTTTTTCATGATCTTGCTTCGAGAAAAGTGTTCAGTTCGGCGAGCGTCGGCATGCCGCCTTGCGCGCCTGCACGCGTGACAGAGAGCGCTGCCGCCGCATTGGCGCGGCGTACTGCTTCGTCGATCCCGAGACCCCAGAAGGCGGCGAGCGCGCCGTTGAACGTGTCGCCGGCACCCGTCGTATCGACGGCGTCGACCGCGAAGCCGGATTGGTGCACGAGCTTGCCGTCCTTGTCTGCGTAGCACACGCCATCCTCGCCGCGCGTCATCGCGATCTGGCCGGGGCGCCGCGCGAGCTCGTCAGCCCAGAGCTCTTCACGCGTTTGCAACGCGGTCGCGAGTTCATGCTGGTTGGGCGTCAGCAGCGTGACGAGATCGAGCAGTTCGTCGCTCAGCGCGACGGCGGGAGCCGGATTCAGAAAGAACGGTTTGTTGAGCGCACGGGCGCGGCGCGCCGCATGCAGGACGGTCGCATACGGCACCTCGAGCTGGGCCAGTACGACATCGGCCTGCTCGAAAGCATCGGCGGCACGGTCGATATCTTCGGGCGACAGTTCATAGTTGGCGCCCGGCACGACGACGATCGCGTTATCGCCGCCCGTCAACGTGATCGATGCGATACCCGTTGCCTGGCGCGCGGTGGTGACGTGGCGCACGTCCACGCCTTCGCGCACGAGCGTCGCCTTCATGTCCTCACCGAAGGCGTCCGCGCCCACCCGGCCGACCATCGTCACCTGCGCGCCAAGTCGAGCCGCCGCGACGGCCTGGTTCGCGCCTTTGCCGCCGGGACTCGTCGAAAAACCCGTGCCGAACAGTGTCTCGCCAAGCCGGGGAAACGTATTGGTGACGACCACCATGTCCATGTTGATGCTGCCCACCACAACTACGCGCGCCATGCCATTCCTTTCAAACGGTCCCGCTGAATCTTGCCAATCTTGCAAGAAATCGCCGTGCTAAAACGTCATCAGCTACGGAGCGCAATTTATAGCAGAGTCGGCGGTCGCGCGGAATAGCACCTAGGGTTTTACCCGATACGAGTCGGAGGTTGCACTGCGGCGTCCGCGCGCCGGACGTAGCGCGCTGTTCGGACGCGGCCAGCGCCACGCTTTCGAAATGGTCGGGCCAGGGTAAACATCCACCTGTGCACGAAGCGCTTGGAAATGGTTGGTGTACGGAGTATATTCAGCGTCAAGATGACACGCACTACCTGGAGGAAGACACCATGCAATTTCATCTCAACGGTTTTCGCGTCGGCGATCCGACCATCGAGCCGGCCGCCGGCAATGCGCCTCAACTCGAGATGCCCGATACGGTCGACGTGCTGATCGTCGGGAGCGGTCCTGCGGGACTCGTGCTGGCAGCCCAACTCTCGCAATTCCCGTCCATCCGCACCCGCATCGTCGAGCGGCGTTCGGGACCATTGCAGATGGGACAGGCGGACGGTGTCGCGTGCCGGACTGTCGAGATGTTCAACGCATTCGGCCTTGGCGATCGCTTGCAGCGGGAAGCGTATTGGGTCAACGAAACGGTGTTCTGGCGCCCCGACGCACAGGACCGCGGTGCGATCAGGCGTACCGGACGTGTTCAGGATACCGAAACAGGCATGTCGGAGTTTCCGCATGTGATCGTCAATCAGGCACGCGTGCAGGACTATCTGCTCGATGTGATGCGTCGTTCCGCGCCGCGGCTCGAACCCGACTACGATCTGGAAGCCGTCGACGTGCAACGCGACGATACGGGCGACTATCCCGTGCGCGTGACGTTGCGCCGTACGGATGAAGCACGGCGTGGCGAGGAAATCACTGTGCGTGCGCGTTACGTCATCGGTTGCGACGGCGCCCGCAGCCGCGTGCGCGCGGCCATCGGACAAACGCTGCGCGGCGATGCCGCCAATCATGCGTGGGGCGTGATGGACGCGCTCGCCGTCACGGACTTTCCTGATATTCGCCTGAAGGCCGCCATTCAGTCCGCGAGCAAGGGCAACCTGCTCATCATTCCGCGCGAAGGCGGATACCTGGTGCGCTTCTATGTCGATCTGGGCGAGGTCACGCCCGAGAATCGCGACAGCATCAAACAGACCACCGTCGATCACATCATCGAGACGGCCCGGCACATCTTGCATCCCTATACGCTCGACGCAAAGGAAGTCGCGTGGTTCTCCGTCTATGAAGTGGGACAGCGCCTGACCGATCGCTTCGACGACGCCATCGCCGCCGACGGCACTTCTCGCGACCCTCGCGTGTTCATCGCCGGCGATGCCTGCCATACGCATAGCGCGAAGGCGGGCCAGGGCATGAACGTATCGATGCAGGACGGCTTCAATCTCGGCTGGAAACTCGGTGCAGTGCTGCTGGGACGCAGCGACGCCCGTCTGCTGCGTACGTATTCCGACGAACGCCAGCCCATCGCGCAGGAGTTGATCGACTTCGACAAGGAATGGTCGGCAATGATGGCCGCGCCGCCCAAAGACCCCGACCGGCCCGAAGCAGGCGGCGTCGATCCGGCTGAACTGCAGGCCTACTTCGTTCGCGCGGGCCGATATACGGCTGGCGTCGCGACGCACTACCGGCCGGGTGTGCTGACAGGCGAAGCGACGCATCAGGCGCTCGCCAGCGGATTCGTGATCGGCACGCGTTTTCATTCAGCGCCCGTGGTTCGTCTCGCGGATGCGAAGCCCGTCCATCTCGGACACGCGGCATGCGCGGACGGCCGCTGGCGCCTGTACGCGTTCGCGGATGCGAAACGGACTGCGCTCGATGCGCTGTGCGAGCATCTCGCGACATCGCCCGCGTCAGTCGTGCGGCTCGTCACGCCAGAGCACGCCGACGTGGATATCGTGTTCGATCTGCGCGCGGTGCTGCAGCAGCCGCATCGCGAGGTGCGTCTAGACGGGCTGCCCGCCCTGTTGCTGCCGCGCAAGGGACGCTACGGCCTCATCGACTACGAGAAAACATTTACGAGCGACGCCACGACTGATATCTTCGACGCGCGCGGCATCGACCGCGAACGGGGCGCGCTGGTCGTGGTCCGTCCGGATCAATACGTCGCGCATGTTCTTCCACTCGATGCATACGCGGAACTGAAGGCCTTTTTCCGGCCGATATTCCGCATGCGCTAACCCGCTCCTGTACTCCGAAATTGCCGACCAGACACGACAACCCCGCAGCGCTCTCGAAATTCACGGGCAGTCTCGTGCGCCGCGCCCAGCAGCGCCACGTAGCGGTATGGCTCAGCGAAGTTTCTGCCGAGGTCACGAGCGTCCAGTATGCGGCGCTCGAGATCCTGCAGAAAACACCTGGCGTCAATCAGCGGCAACTCGGCGATGAACTGGACGTTGACCGTTCGACCATCGCCGATCTCGTCGCGCGCATGGTTCGCAACGGCCTGATCGAACGTTCCGATGATCCCGTCGACAAGCGTAGCTACGTGCTGTTTCTCACAGCGGACGGCAAGAAGCAGCTTGCGAGCTTGCGTCCGCGTGTCGAGGAAGTCGAGCGCATTCTCACGGCGAGGCTGACGCAGCGGGAATGTCTGGAGTTGCGGCGTCTGCTTCTGGCGCTGTTGCCGCCGCACGAATAGATGCGTGCATCACGGATTGACCGCGTCTGCTGTGCGCGACGTTCGATGCGCCGCGCTCAGGCGGCGGCTGCCCGCAAAGGTGCCGGCGGAACGACAGTTTCGATCTTGCCGGTTTTGACGTCGTAGACGAGCCCCGACACCACCATGCCATCGGGCAGCGCCTTGTTTGCCCTGAGCGCTGCAACATCGAGGGCGACCGCCTTGTAGGGCTCGGTGATCGCGAGATCGTCGAGCGCCTCCGTTTCGACATCGAGATGCCGGGCGAGCAAGGCAGGCGCATGCCGGTGGCAGCCGATGATCCCGCAATCGGTGTGCTGGAGCAGCACGAGATTGCGTGCGCCATCCGGTCGTCCCGCCGATGCCGCGACGACGCTCAACACCGCCAGCGTTTCGAGCAACGATTGATTGATGCGGCCGCCGACATTGCGGATCACAGCCGCTTCACCTTGCTTCAGGCCCAGCACGTTCACGGGATCGACGCGAGGATCGACACAGCCGATGACAACCGTCCCGGTCGACGGGAGCATTTTGAGCTCAGGCGCAAACTCGGTCTCGGCGAACCGGGCGTTGCGCTCCAGCATGACATCATTGAAGTCCATTTCTGCTACTCCTTGATAATTGGGCAAGATCGCTCGACACGCCATGTGTCACGCGAGGATGTTCAGCGTGCCCGGCCGCGAAACGGCATGCGGCGCGGAACGAACGTGAACGAAGCGACGGGAATGACAGTATCGAGCGTGAGTACACGCCCTTCAGGCGAGTACTTCGAGATCCCTGACGGGCTCTTCGCCAGCCGCACGCAGCGTGCGCTCGATGACGTGCGTCTTCGGCGTGCGGTCGATCACCAGCCCGAGCACGTCGGGACGGCTGTAGTGGCCGCGCGAATCCATCATGCGTTTGCGCTTGTCGATCTGCCAGAAATCGAGGTCCGCGATGATCTCGCCCTCGCCTTCGCGCAGCGGCGCACCGCCCATGTACTCGCCGTCGGGCGAAACGATCGCGGTGAAGCAGCCGCTCGAGATCGGGCCCACCTGGGTGGTATTCGTGTCCTTCAGGATCTGCTGCTGTTGCTCAGGGGTCAGCCACGCCGTCGCGTTGACAACGAAGGCGCCCGCCTCCAGCGCATGCTGGCGGATGTTGACCGAGATCTGCTCGGAGAACAGATCGCCCGCAAACGAACCGGGATACATCGCCGAATGGATTTCCTCGCCGTCGGCCATCAGCGCGTAGCGCGCGAGCGGGTTGTAGTGCTCCCAGCAGGCAAGCTGACCGACGCGGCCCACGGCGGTATCGATTGCGCGCAGACCTGAGCCGTCACCCATTCCCCAGACCATACGCTCGTGATAGGTCGGCGAGAGCTTGCGGCGGCGTTGCACGAGTGTGCCGTCCGCGTCGAACAGCAGTTGCGTGTTGTAGAGCGTGCCGCCGTCGCGTTCGTTGACGCCGATCGAGACCACCATGTTGGCCTGACGCGCCGCTTCGCCGATGGCGCGCGTCGTCTCCGAGGGCACGACCACGGCCTGGTCCAGAAGCTTGTAATGCTCGGCGCCCATCGCAAACGGAGATTCGATGAACGAGAAATACGGATAGTACGGAACGACAGTTTCAGGGAAGGTCGCAAACTGGACGCCCTGCTTGCCGAGTTCGAGAATTTTCTTGACGACCTTATCGACGGTGCCTTCCCGGCTGTAGAGAACGGGCGCGATCTGAACGGCTGCGGCCCGGATGATCTTCGACATGATGGTGTTCCTTTCGCTGGTGCGAGACAGATGATGAAGTGCTTGTACCTTATCGCCTCCGCCCTTTACGATCTATGTCGTTGTTGCCACCATTCATGACGTGCGTCGCCCGGGCCGCGGAGGGTCGCGGCATCGAGAAGGAATCCGCGAGTCTGACCGTGGAATGACACGAACTTGCGGCAAGGTGCGCAAGCCGGACTTCATCGGGAAACCCTATGCATCGGATTGGCTTTATCGTGCCGCAACGATTCCAGATGATGAGTCTTGCGGCGCTAACGGCGTTCGAGATCGCGAACCTGCCGCCGGCGGGTCCGTGCTACGACGTCCATGTGCTGTCCGCGCATGGCGGTCCCGTCCGTTCTTCGGGCGGCATGACGCTGGAAACCGAGGCGTTCGGCGATCCGGCTTTCGATACCGTCATCGTGGGCTCGATCACCGAAATGAAAATGCCCTCGTCCGATGCCGCCGTGATCGCATTCGTTCAGGAGGCAGCCAAGGCATCGCGACGGATCGCCTCGATTTGCAGCGGCGCATTCGTACTCGCCGAGGCCGGGCTGTTGAACGGCCGGCGCGCCACCATGCATTGGGCCCATGCGTCCGAATTCAGGGCCCGCTTTCCGGAAGTCATCACGGAAGAAGACCGGATTTACGTCAATGACGGTCCCATCTGGTCCTCGGCGGGGATGACGGCCGGCATCGATCTCGTGCTGGCGTTGATCGATAACGACCTCGGTCCCGAGGCCGCGAAAATGGTCGCGCGGCTTCTGGTCATGAATCAGCGCCGGCTGGGCGGACAGATGCAGCATTCCGCGCTTCTCGACATGACACCGAAGTCGGATCGGATCGAACTGGTGCTGGCGCACATCCGCCGGAACCTGCGCAATCCGCTGACAGTCGAGGAACTTGCCGCGGTCGCCAACCTCAGCCCTCGCCAGTTCAGCCGCGCGTTCGTGGCCGAGACCGGCCAGTCGCCCGCCAAGGCCGTGGAGCAGCTACGGCTGGAAGCGGCCCGATTCATGATCGAACAGGGCCGGCACACGATCAACGTCGTGGCGCAGGAGACGGGGTTTGCGGATCGGGAGCGCATGCGCCGCGCCTTTGTCCGGACGTTCGGCGTGCCCGCCGACATGCTGCGGCGGAACGCTCGACGGGAACCTGTTGCCGGCAACTGAGAAGTTCAGCCGCGCCCCTTCACGTCTGCGAACTCTGGCCCGAAAAAAATAGTTGAACCGGGCTCTATTCTTTTGGCAGCCGATGCCGATAAGAGCGCTCATAAGCCCCTGCCAGACGAGCCATGCCAATGCGAATCGACCTTATTGCCTGCCGCCCCGCCCGATTGAAACGCACGCTGATCATGCTGGTCGGCTGTGCCGGCGTACTCGCCAGCCTGTCCATCTGGGGACGGGTACCCGCCGATGCACTCGCCGATGCCGACAGAGAGGTCGCCCAATCCGGCCCCGCGCTTCCCGGCTCCGCGTGTACGGCGGAAGGCGCAGTTTCAAGAGATGCCCACGGCACCTTTCTGATGTGCTGGAGGCTGGTGTGGAGCAAGCCATAGCGTCTGAGTCCATATCGACGCAGCGCTGACACGACGTGTGGTGTTCAGCCCGCACGGCGTGAGACCGCGCGCGACGGACGCATGCCGCCGCGTGATGTTTCATTCCAGACGCATGCGATGGAGAAGGTTCGGTTGGGAAGCGCACGCAATGACATGGCTAGCGCGCTTTTGTCGCTGGAGACGTTGTACGATTCGCCATCAATAACCATAAAGGGAGGCCTCATGGACACACGCTTGAGGCAGACTTTGGCCGGCGCGTTTCTCGCCACAGGTTGCCTGGTTTCGGCATCATCCCACGCGTACAGCGCGGCCGACGACGCCGAGGCCCAGGACCGCGAAGTCAAGGCGGCCTACGATCGAGGCTACAAGGCAGCGAAAGAGGAACTGGCGCGCGAGGCCGCTGCAAAGGGCACGGCCGCCACGACGCCACCCGCACCACCCGCAACGCAAGCGCGGGCGCAGAAATCGACAAGCGAGGCTGCTCGCAAACCCATCCTCGACATCAAGCACGTTTACAGCGACGCAAGCGATATCGAAACCGTGCAAGAGGTGCCCGTCACGTCGAAGCCGCTCGGCGAACAGCCAGGCGCACAATCTTCTGCAACCAGCAGCACTCGCGTCGCGCCACCCAAGCCGGTTGCCCGCCGCTCTCCCGTCGCGACAGCCGACGCCTGGACGGATACGGACTCGCTGCAGAACCCGCAACCGGTTCAACGCCTCAGCGCGCCGCCGCAAAATGGCGGCATCGTGCGGTCTGCGGGACGCGTGCAACAACAGCATGCCATGCCGCCCGAAGCGTTCGCTGATGACGAAGGCGACGACGTTGTGATGCCGCGTACCGCACAGGTCTACACGACCGGGCCGCAGTATGCGCGACCGCAAACGCAGTACGCGCCGCCACCCGTAGCGATGCCGCCTGCGCCTCAAGCCTATGGCTACGTGCAACGGCCAGCCAGCGTGGCCGCCCGTCCATATGCCTACTATGCGCCGCCCGCTGCCTGGGCCGGCGAATACCAGCCGGCGCCGTATGCTGGCCGCTGGTACTGGTCGCCGGAGTATGGACGCTGGCTTTACTACTGACCCGTCACGATCTTCACCAGCAAGGTGAAGATCGCCAGCGGCAGCCTGATCGCTGCCGCCGCCCGCTTCAAACCGCCAGACAAACCTTGCCAAAATGCTTGCCCGCCGCCTGATGGCGGAACGCATCGGCAATCTCGCCGAGCGCAAACGTGCTGTCGATCACCGGCTTGATCCCGTTCGCGTCGATCGCGCGAATCATGTCGGTCTGGTGCTTCCGGCTGCCGACAATCAACCCCTGCAACTTCTGCTGACGACGCATCAGTTCAGCCGTCGGCACCTGTCCGGCCAGTCCCGTCAGCACGCCGATCAACGCGATGTGCCCGCCGATCCGGCAAGCCCGGATCGACTGCGCAAGCGTGTCCGGACCACCCACTTCGACCACGTTGTCGACGCCGCGTCCGTTCGTGATGTCGAGGACCTTCGCAGCCCAGTCCGTGTCGCGCTTGTAGTTGATCAGGTGATCGGCGCCGAGCGCGCGGGCCTTCGCCAGTTTCTCGTCGGACGACGACGTTGCGATCACTGTCGCGCCCATCTGCTTCGCGAACTGCAGCGCGAAGATCGAGACACCGCCCGTGCCCTGCACGAGCACGGTGTCGCCCGCCTTCAGCGCGTAATCGACGACCAGCGCGCGCCATGCGGTCAGGCCAGCCGTGGTCAACGTCGCCGCCTCCGCGTGGCTGTAGCCGCGCGGCGCGTGCGTGAACCACTGTGCGGGACGGACGACGCTCTCGCGAGCGTAGCCGTCGACGCCGTCACCCGGCGTCGTCGAAAAATCGGCCACCGTCGGGCCGCCGTCGAGCCAGTACGGGAAGAACGTCGAGACGACGGCATCGCCGACCGCGAATTCCGTCACGCCGTCGCCGATCGCTTCGACGACGCCCGCGCCATCCGACATCGGAATGCGGCCGTCTTCCGTACGCATGCGCCCCGTGACGACACCCAGATCGTGGAAATTCAGCGAACTCGCATGGATGCGCACGCGGATTTCGCCGGGCGCCGGCGCGCCGGGATCGGCAAGGTCCACGCGTACGAGATTTTCCAGTCCGGCGGGCTGGCGCAAGGTAATGGCTTTCATCGAGGCAACTCCTGATAGTCGATTGACGGACTGACGATGCGCGATGCCGCATCGCCGTCGAAAAGGCGCTCGCGCGCTGATTGGCGCACGAGGTCGCGACCGATCCGCGACCACGTCGTGATTGTCCCGTCGCACGTCGATTACCACAAGAAGGTACAATTATGGCCAGTACTATCAATTATGTAGGTATGAACGCCATGCGACCCAAACGCCTGGACAGCAAAAGCGGATGCGCCGTCGAAGTGACGCTTTCGGTAATCGGCGGCTTATGGAAGCCCGTGATCCTGTTTCATCTGATGCATGAAAAAAAGCGCTTCATGGAGCTCACGCGGCTGCTGCCGAACACCACGCAGCGCATGTTGACGCTGCAATTGCGCGAACTGGAGGCGGACGGGATCGTGACGCGGCATGTCTATCCTCAGGTTCCGCCGAAGGTCGAATACGAATTGACGCCGTTCGGCAAGACGCTCGCCCCCGTGCTGATCAGCCTCAGGCAATGGGGCGAGTCGTACCAGGCGCAGCGCGCGAGCGATATCGCGCCGATCCAGGAAGTGTCGAAGCCAACGACAACGCGGCGGCGTCGTACCAACGCGGCGGGGCACGTTGCGTGAGCGAACCCGTGGCTCGATCAGGGTTCACGCCCGCGAGCCGAACCGCCTCGTGAACATCGCATCGAACAGCAGTACGATAGACACTCGACCGATGCAATCGAGGAGGCACCATGAACGCGGTATGCCCGCTACACGGGCCGACCACCATCATCCGCACGAACGCATACGGTTTTCCCGTCTACGCGTGTTGTTGCAACGACGTGCCGTACGCCACGCCCCCGGACGCCTGCACGAGAGCGCCGACGCAACGCGGAAAAGACCCGCAGCCGCAACCCGACCAACCCAGGACAAAAAAAGAATGACGGGTCGCGGGACGTCTATCAGTGCGGCGTTTTCCCCGCGAGCCACAGTGCGACATTGATTGCATATCGGTGCGCGTCCTGCAGCGCCTGTTGCTCCGTCTGCATTCCGTCGCCGGGCGGCTCGTCCACGAAGCTCGGACAACCGAGCCGCGCGTCCCAGTTGTAATCGGCAAAATGATGAAACGTGCTTTGCGCGACAGCAGGTCCTCCGTCGCTGGACGGCTCAAAGGCAACGGCAAGATTGAAGCGCTTGCCCGTGATCTTGCTATTGCCTCGCGCGATCACGCGGGCCGGTTCGTCGCCGGGTGCATCGACAGCGCCTTCGTGCGGGTGCGCGGGCAGATAGCGAATTGCGCCCGTCGGTGAATCGGCGTTCGTCAGTATGGGATGGGTCGGCCCGACCACGGCGACTTCCTGATAGTCCCCATTCGCGCCCGAGTGAAAATTGGGCCATGAAATATGCGTGGAGAACGGATCGTCGCATACGCAATGCGACTGGTCGGGGTCGACGTTGCGCGTATGAAAATGATGTGCCTTGCCGACTGCACCCAGGCTGCACAGCGAACAGCCGACATCCATGTGATCCCTCGTCACCATCAGACCGCGGCCTGCCTGGCGGAATCGCGTAATGCCTGCGCAGTCTTCGGGTGTCAGACCGTCTCCGTTGTCGACGGCAAATAGCCACAACTCGTCGAACCCGGTTTCGTCCAGACGGGAAAGCACCGGGTCGGGCTCTCCGTTTTGCTCGCGGTCTCTCGCGACGACGTCGAATACGGCGCGCCCTTGCGTATCGCGATGGTTGCGCAGCAGTTCGGCAAGGCGGCTGAAGCGCGCGATCGACCAGTCGTCGGCGATGGACGGAATGGTGGTTTGTAGCAGGATCTTGATGGTATCCATGATGGTCACGCAGCACGCTGCGCCCGTTTGAGCATGCCACCATGCTAGACGGATTCGAATGGGGACAGTAGACATGAGTACGGATACACCGTGTTGCCTCGTGGACACCTGGGCAAGCCTGTCCGCTCCGCCCCCTTTCTGCACGAATTTGATGATGCTGCTAGATTGTCGCCAGCAGAACTCTCGAGCGAGACTTCCATGGCTGACAGACCCGGTTCACCCGCATCCGCTGCCCGCTCGCTGGCCTTGATTGCGATCATCGTCGGCGTCGTGGCGATTGCGTTTGCCTATACTGCAGGCTGGCTCACGCCAGGCCGGCTGACACCGCCGAAGATCGTCAATGCGCTGGCGCCGCCGGGCGGCCCGGCTTTGGGTTTCCGGCGCAATCATGCAAAGGGCATCTGCTTCACGGGCACCTTCGAATCGAATGGAGCCGCCGCTGCACTGTCGAAGGCGCCCATGTTCGCGCAGGGTTCGTCGCGCGTGACGGGACGCTTCAATCTCGCCACACCTGACCCCAACGCGCCCGACGCGACCGTGCGGGTTCGCGGCCTGAGCCTGCGCGTGGTCGCGCCGGATGGCAGCGAATGGCGTTCGGCGATGATCGACGCGCCCTTCTTCCCCGTCGCGACACCGCAAGCGTTTTATGCGTTGCTCGAAGCCGCGGGACGCAAGGACGATCCCGATGCGATGAAGCAGTTCATCGCCGCGCACCCCGAGTTTGCCGCGTTCGGCGCATGGGCGACGACGGCGCCGTGGACGGCATCGTTCGCGCAGGATCAGTACAACAGCCTCAACAGCTTTGTGTTCACGAATGCCCAGGGGCAGGACCAGGTCGTGCGCTGGTCATTCGTGCCGGCGGCGAAGCCGGAGGCCGTGTCGCCCGACGTCCTCAAGCAACGCCCCGCGAACTTCCTCGACACCGACATCACGCAACGCGTGCAGAGCGGGCCGCAACGCTGGACGATGATCGTCACCGTCGCCAATCCGGGCGACCCGACGGCCGACCCGAGCAAGGCCTGGCCGGAAGACCGCCGCAAGGTGGAAGCCGGCACGCTGGTGGTCAGCGCCATCGAACCCGAGCCGGATGGCCCGTGCCGCGACCTCAATTTCGACCCCACCGTCCTGCCAGCGGGGATGCACGTTTCCGACGATCCGTTCCCCGCTGCGCGTTCGGCGGCTTATTCCGTTTCGTTCAATCGCCGGACTGCCGAAGACAAGCACTATCCGCACACGCCCGCCGAAGGAGCGAAGCCATGAAAACGACTCTCGAGCGCTTTACGCCGTTGCAGCGCGCGCTGCACTGGATCATGGCGATCTGCATTCTGGCGATGCTGTTCATCGGGGTCGGCATGGTGTCGACGATCCGGCCTGACTATCTGACGCTGGTCTCGATTCACAAGCCGCTCGGCATGGTGATCCTGATACTCGCGCTGATCCGTCTGGTAGTGCGGCTTACGCGCGGCGCGCCGCGACTCCCGCCCGACATGCCCGAACCGATGAAGCTCGCCGCTCATCTGTCGCATCTTGCGTTCTATGCGCTGATGATCGCGTTGCCGCTGATTGGTTGGGGCATGTTGTCGGCAGCGGAGTATCCCGTGATCGTGGCCGGCATCCAGTTGCCGTGGATACTGCCGCACAGCAACGAACTGCACACGCTGCTATGGAACGCGCACCGGTTCCTGGCGTTGTGCTTTTTCGCGTTGATTCTCGTGCATTTCGCGGCCGCGCTGTTTCATGCGCTGGTCAGACGCGATGGTGTGTTTCAGGCGATGGCGCCCTGGCGCTGAGCGCCCCGCCCGATATCGCGAATCTTGCGCGCCGGCACGCCGCCCACCAGCGTGTGAGCCGGCACGTCCTTCGTGACGACTGCGCCGGCGGCGACCACCGCCGCCTCGTGAATCGTCACGCCGGGCAGGATGGTTGCGCCTGCACCGATCCACACCCTGTTGCCGACGCGGATTTCTTGGTGATCGAGTCCGCGCCCGATCTCGGGCTCATACACAATGCCATGCGTCGCCGTTTCGAACGACACGCGCGGCCCGACCTGCACGTCGTCGCCAATCGAAATCCGGCTGTTGCGGCAAGCGAGTCGCGTCTGCGCGTTCAGATAGACGTTGTCGCCGATCGAAATTCCGCAGATCGTCTCTTCGTTGAGGCTCAGTTCGAGGTTCAACGGACCGATGATCGTCACATCGCGACCGATGGCCATGCCTGCCTGACGGAACATCGAGGCACGCATGCGATTGAAGGGACCGTAGGCCGGCATTGCGTTGCCGAGGGTGATGAAGAGGTGTCGTTTGAATGCCGTCAGAAGTTTCATCGTCCGCGTATCGAGAGACAGCGGGCATGGCCGCTCGATCCGTCCTTAAAAGAGCGATTTTACTGACGGGATGCGCGCCTATGTGCATTGGGTCGCCGACGTGGCGTGTTGTGCGGAGGTTTTGTCGCGAATCCAGGCGCGTCTTGATCTGTCATGCGGCCCATTTGCGCTGGCTCGTTCCATCCGCTTGATGGCAACTGGCGCAAAAGCTCTGATAGATGCCTGCTCGCGGCAACTCGATCTCGCCCGTGTTCAGCGCGCGCATGCTCTGAAGCGCCGCCTGCCTGTTCGCGACATTGACGCGCCCGCCTTGCTCCAGCAAGAAACGCGCACGCCCCGTCGACCGAGCCGGATGGTTGCCGTAAGAAACAGTGGCTCGTGAGCCGACACGCGCGAACAGGCGGCGGTCGTACGATTTACATCACGACATGCGATATTTACACGCGGCGCCAGCTATCGTCATCGCGCGATTGACCGATGCCGTGCCTAGTCTTTTCCGCCGGGAATCACGGACCCGAGCACCTGGCGCGCCGTATTGGCGATCACGCTGCCTTCTTTCGGATCGCCTTCCATCAAGGTGCGCGCAAATGCGCGTGCCTGCGCGAGCGTCACGTGCGGCGGCAGCGGCGGCACCTCCGGGTCCGACTTCACTTCCAGCACGACGGGGCGCCTGGCAGCCAAAGCCGTCTCCCATGCGTCGGCCAGCTGCTCCGCCTGATCGACATAAATGCCCGTCAAACCCAGCATTTCCGCAAAGCGGTGATAAGGCACGTTGGGCACCTGCTGCGACGCGTCGAACTTCGGATCGCCTTCCATCACGCGCTGCTCCCACGTCACCTGATTCAGATCTTCGTTGTTGAGCACCATGCAGATCCAGCGCGGATCGGCCCATTGCTTCCAGTACTTCGCGACGGTAATGAGTTCCGCCATATTGTTCATCTGCATCGCGCCGTCGCCGACCATCGCGATCACGGGCCGCCCCGGGTGCGCGAACTTCGCGGCAATTGCATACGGCACGGCGGCGCCCATCGACGCCAGTCCGCCCGACAACGACGCCATCATGCCGCGCCGGATCTTCAGATCGCGTGCGTACCAGTTCGCGCAGGAGCCGGAGTCGCTGGTGAGAATGACGTCGTCGGGCAGGCGTGGCGACAGTTCCGTGAAAGCGCGCTGCGGGTTCACGCCGTTGCTGGCGGGCTGATGCGCCCGTTCATCGAGCGTATCCCACCAGCGCGAAGTCCAGCGTTCGATACGCGAGCGCCACGTATGGCTATCCTTTTCTTTGAGCAAAGGCAGCAGCGCGCGCAAGGTCGCCGCGCTATCGCCGACGAGGTTCACTTCCATCGGATAGCGCAGGCTCAACATGTCGGCCTTGATGTCGATCTGCACACCGCGCGCGTCGCCTTCCTTCGGCAGGAATTCGGCGTACGGAAAGCCCGAGCCGATCATCAGCAGGGTGTCGCACGCGGTCATCATTTCGTAGCTGGGCTTCGTGCCGAGCAGACCGATCGATCCCGTCACCCATGGCAGATCGTCGGGCAGCGCGGCCTTGCCGAGCAGCGCTTTGGCGACGCCAGCGCCGAGCCGGTTGGCGACGGCGATGACTTCATCGGTGGCGTTCAAGGCGCCGGCGCCAACGAGGATCGCAACCTTATGCCCGGCGTTGAGCACGTCGGCGGCGCGTTGCAGATCGTCTGGTACGGGAATGACGGACGGCTGCGAATAACCGACACCCGAATGCGCCGTGCCGTGCTTGCGCGCGGGCGGTTCATATTCGAGGTCCTGCAGATCGTTCGGCAGGATTAGCGCCGTGACGCGCCGTTCGGAGAGGGCAATCCGTATCGCTCGATCGACGAGGTGACGCACCTGCGCGGGCACGCTGGCCTGCTGAACAAACGCCCCGGCCACGTCCTTGAACATCGCCGCGAGATCCAGTTCCTGTTGATAGTGCGAGCCGAGTGCCGCGCGCGCCTGCTGTCCGACGATGGCGAGCACGGGCATGTGATCCATGCGTGCATCGTAGAGACCCGTAATCAGATGGGACGCGCCCGGCCCCGACGTGGCGATACAGACCCCGAGTTCGCCGGTGAACTTTGCGTGGGCGCTTGCCATGAACGCGGCCATTTCCTCATGTCGCGCCTGCACGAACTGGATCTTTCCCTCCGCGCGATTCAACGCGCCGAACACACCGTTGATACCATCGCCGGGGTAACCGTACATGCGCCTGACGCCCCACTGATGCAACCGTTCGACGATGAAGTCGCCTACTGTCTTTGCCATGGAAAGCCCCACGAAAGAGAATTCGCACACGAGTCGAATGGGCAAGTGTGTCTGGTAGTCGCTGAATCAGGACGAACCAGCAAGTGTCGGGCCGCGGCGTGAGCCTGCAAAGAAGGCCTACGCTCCTGTCTCTTTCGATCGGGTTTGGATTCCTGTTTTTTCGCCTGGCGTCCGCGTGATGCCGTCGCGCTTCTCCTACTGCTCCTCATCCTCATCATCGTCCCCGGGCTCGAGATCCTGCAACTCGACCATCTCCCCATCAACGACCATTTCCGCGCCTGCCTCGAGCGTTTCGCCGAGCACCGGGTCACCGTCCACGATCAACCGGACGGGCGCATCGCCTTCGTTGGCTACTCTCACTTTCATCATCGTGCTCCCTTCAGGACAAAGTCACGCGGCTTCACCGCGACAGGATGCGTCAAACAACTCTTCGCGCAGTAGCAAGTTGCGGATGTGCTTGCAAGATATCGGCCAGCCCTGCCTGGGATCGCGGTACGCGCGACGGGGAACGAACCTTGCTGATTCCGTCATATACGGATGACGCACACGGGGCCGGCGGCGCGACGCGTCGCAGCAGGTTCGACAAGGGAGGGCGCGACGATGAAATCGAGCACACGTTACGTATCTGCCGCATTAGCGGTGGCGGCGCTCGCGTGCGGCACTGCCGGCTGCAAGAAGGTAGACGAGAAAAGCAGCAACACCATGGACTCAGCCAGCAGCGGCGTGATGAGCAATACGTCGGGCATGAGCGGCACGCCGGGTCAAAGCGCGGCGGCACAGCGCGCGAGCGAGACCGCGACGGCAGCGAACGGCCCGGCGGCATCGAGCGAGGCGCCCGTCGCCGCTACGCCTTCATCGGCGGCCAGCGCCGTGCCATCCGGCGCCAGCCAGTAAAAGATTGCTGCCCGTCCATTACCGGCGAAACGTGAGGCTGTTGTCGCCCACCAGCTTGCTGCCTGCGGCATCGAGCTTCTTCATCAGCCTCTCTTTCTCCGCCGCCATCACTTCGCCGAGCCGCACCAGGTTGACACCGCTTTCGCGCAGTTCGGGAAAGAGGCTCGATTCCTCTTCCTCGATATGGTGGAGCACCATCTCCGACAGCACCTTGAACGTTGCATCGAACCCATGGTCGCCCGGCTTCAGCGTGTCGAACTTTTCGATCAGTGTCTTCGCGAGAAAGTGCTCGACGTAGGCTTCGTCGACGTCGATCTCATCATCCTTGCCGAGCGCCTTGTGCGCGGCGGGATAGAGGATATTCTCCTCGATCATCGTGTGGACGGTCAGCACCTCGCACGCGCGGCGCGCCAGCGTACCCTTCGCTTCCAGGTCGGAATCGCCGGCCTTTTCGAACGCGTCGAACAGTTGCTTTGCCACGCGATGGTCCGCTTCGAGTAACTCTATTGCGTCGAGTGCGGTGTTTTCGATTGAAGCGTCGGCCGCCAGTTCCTTGTTTGCGTCTTCATTCATGATTGCCTCCCGGGAATTATCGTCAGTGAACAGTCAGCGATGACATGCACAGCAAACGCCATTCCGCGCCTCTTTCTCCCTGGGTACGGCTTGCGGGAAAACAAGGTTCGACGGCACCCTGCACCACGAAGCGTCAACCCGCCCACTTCCAGTCGCGAATCTCTTCGCTATCGATCCCCTCGCTATGCGCATAATCAAGATGCCGGATCTTCTGATCGCGCAGCCGTTCCTTCGCGTGATCGCCGACACCGCGCAAGCGATGCACGCGATCAATCACGTCGATCGCGAGTGAAAACCGGTCGATACCATTGATGATCGCAAGTTCCAGCGGCGTATTGATGTTCCCCTTCTCCGCATAGCCGTGCACGTGAATATTCGCGTGATTCGTGCGGCGATAGGTCAGCTTGTGCACCAGCGACGGATACGAATGGAAGTTGAAAATCACCGGCTTGTCCGTCGTGAACAGCGAATCGAAATCGCGCCCCGACAAGCCATGCGGATGATCGGAATCGGGCATCAACCGGAACAGATCCACGACGTTCACAAAACGGATCTTCAGATCGGGAAAAAGTCCCTTGAGAATTTCCACGGCTGCGAGCGCCTCCATGGTCGGAATGTCGCCCGCGCTCGCCATCACGACATCCGGCTCGTGATCCAGATCCGTCGACGCCCAGTCCCAAATGCCGATGCCTTTCGTGCAATGCGTGATAGCCGACTTCATGTCCAGATACTGCAAATGCGGCTGCTTGTCGGCGACGATCACGTTCACATAGTCGCGCGAACGCAGGCAATGATCGGCGACGCTCAACAGACAGTTCGCATCGGGCGGCAAATAGATGCGCACGACATCGGGGCTCTTGTTCGTCACGACATCAAGAAAACCGGGGTCCTGATGCGTAAAACCGTTATGGTCCTGGCGCCACACGAGCGACGTGATCAGCAGATTCAGCGACGGCACGGGCTGCCGCCAGCGCAGCTCGCGCTTGGCTTTTTCGAGCCATTTCGCGTGCTGGTTGAACATCGAATCGATGACATGCACGAACGCTTCGTATGTTGCAAACAGACCGTGCCGCCCCGTCAGCGTATAGCCTTCGAGCCAGCCTTCCAGCGTATGCTCGCTCAGCATTTCCATCACGCGACCGTCGGCGGACAGCTCGCCGCCGTCGCGATCCGATTCGACGATCTGCGCGAGCCACGTCTTTCCCGACGCTTCGTAAATCGCCGTGAGTTTGTTGCTGGCGGTTTCGTCGGGGCCGAACACGCGAAAGCTCGTCATATTGCGGCGCATGACGTCGCGCAGAAACTGGCCGAGCACATCCGTGGGCGACACGTAGCTCGTAGCGGGCTGGCTGACGTCGACGGCATAGCCGGCGAAGTCCGGCAGGTCCAGCGCCTTGCAGAGCGCTCCGCCGTTCGCATGCGGATTGGCGCTGATACGTCGCGGCCCTTCGGGCGCGAGCGCGCGCAACTCGGCGACCAGCCGCCCCGATTCGTCGAAGAGCGTTTCCGGCCCGTAGCTGCGCAGCCATTCCTCGACGAGCTTCAGGCTCTTGCCGTTGGTCGCGGGATCGGCAATGGGCACCTGATGCGCGCGCCACGAGCCTTCTATCTTGTGCGCGCCGAATTCGCGCGGCCCTGTCCAGCCCTTCGGCGATCGCAGCACGATAATCGGCCAGCGTGGCCGTTGCGCGTCGACATTGCCGCCTTCCTGACGCGCGCGCTGCTGAATTGCGCGAATTTCATCGATGCACTCGTCGAGCGTCGCCGCCATCTGCTGATGCATCTTCTCCGGCTCATCGCCTTCGACGAACCACGGCTTGTAACCGTATCCCGTGAATAGCGCTTCGAGTTCTTCGTGCGGAATACGCGCGAGTATGGTCGGGTTCGCGATCTTGTAGCCATTCAGGTGCAGAACGGGCAACACCGCGCCGTCGCGCGCCGGATTCAGGAATTTGTTCGAATGCCACGACGTTGCGAGCGGCCCGGTCTCCGCCTCGCCATCGCCGATCATCACCGTCACGATCAGATCGGGGTTGTCGAACGCCGCACCGTATCCGTGCGACAGGCTATAGCCGAGTTCGCCGCCCTCGTGAATCGAGCCCGGCGTTTCAGGCGTGCAATGCGAGCCGATGCCGCCCGGAAACGAGAAGAGCTTGAAAAGACGCGCCATGCCCTCTTCCGTTTCGCCACGGTCCGGATAGATCTCCGAGTAGCGCCCTTCCAGATAGCTGTGCGCGAGCGTCGCGGGTGCGCCGTGGCCCGGCCCCGAGATGAAGATCACGTTCAGATCGCGCTGTTTGATGACCCGGTTCAGATGCACGAGCACGAAGCTCTGTCCGGGATCGGAACCCCAGTGGCCGAGCAGACGCCGCTTGATGTGCTCGGGCTTCAGCGGTTCGCGCAAAAGGGGATTCGCGCGCAGGTAAATCATGCCGGCGGACAGATAATTGCAGGCCCGCCAGAAGCGGTCCATCTTGCGCAGTTCATCGGCTTGCAACGGCGTGGGTTGCGGGCGGGTGTCGTCCATTGTGCGTCTCCATGCAGGGGTTTCGCGGTACGCAGTGCCTTCCTAATCATAGAAGGTGGTTTGCGCATGTCCATTGACGTATGTCCATTGCCAATGCATGCGTGTTCGGCGCAGGCGGCACAACGATTGCAGGACGGCTTGCATGGCCCGCCATCCACAGGCTGCGTGCGCTGCAACCGTCACGCATGCATCAAAGGAAGGAGACACAACATGGACGTGCTGATGACGCTATTCGGCGAAGGCAAGGATCTCACCGCCCTGCAGACGGCCATGCGCGCGGTCGTCGTGTTCTTCGCGACGCTCGTGTTCATCCGCATCTCGGGCAGGCGCTCGTTCGGGCAACGCTCGCCGTTCGACTACGTCGTCGCAATCCTGCTCGGCGCCACGCTGAGCCGGGTCATCGTCGGCGCATCGCCTGTGGTGCCGACGCTCGCGGCGGCGCTGGTGATCGTGCTGATTCATCGCGCGCTCGCGTGGTGCTGCGTGCGCTCGCCAAGGCTCGAATCGCTGGTGGTCGGGGTCGAACGGGAGGTATATCGCGACGGACAGTTCAATAGCCGTCAGATGTCAGCTGCGCTGATTACGCGCACGGACGTGTTCGAGGCCGCGCGTCATGAACTTCACGCGCTCGATCTGCACGACGTGCACGCGGCGATTCTCGAACGAAATGGACAGATGAGCCTGATTCGCAAAGGTGCGAACCGGAAGGATGTAAACACGGACGCCAGGACAGGACAGTGGGACGCGTGACGCCACCGTTAAAAGAAACGGGGCGGGCCGCGCGAGCTTCACGCGAGACCCGCCCCGTCAGCAGCCAGGCTTACTCGGTATCGTTCTTCAGCTGCGGCAGCGCCGACGACTCGCCCGGTGCGAGCAAACCGACCTGCGCGTAGACGCGCAGCTTGTCGCGGGTATCGGTGATGTCGAGGTTGCGCATCGTCAGCTGGCCGATGCGGTCGCGCGGCGAGAATGTCGAAGCGACCTTCTCCATCGACAGGCGCTCGGGCTGATACGTGAGGTTCGGCGACTTCGTGCTGAGGATCGAGTAGTCGTTGCCGCGACGCAGTTCGACGGTCACTTCGCCCGTGATCGCACGCGCGACCCAGCGTTGCGCCGTTTCGCGCAGCATGATGGCCTGCGGATCGAACCAGCGGCCCTGGTACAGCAGGCGGCCGAGACGGCGGCCGTTTTCACGGTACTGCTCGATCGTGTCTTCGTTGTGTATGCCCGTGACGAGGCGCTCATACGCGATGAACAGCAGCGCCAGACCCGGGGCTTCGTAGATGCCGCGGCTCTTCGCTTCGATGATGCGGTTCTCGATCTGGTCGCTCATGCCGAGGCCGTGACGTCCGCCAATACGGTTCGCTTCCAGCAGCAGTTCGACGGCGTTCGGGAACGTCTTGCCGTTCAGCGCGACGGGCTGGCCTTCTTCGAAGCGGATCGTCACTTCTTCCCTGGCGACAGGCACGTCGTCGCGCCAGAATGCGACGCCCATGATCGGGTTGACGATCTTGATGCCCGACTCCAGGCTTTCGAGATCTTTCGCTTCATGCGTCGCGCCGAGCAGATTCGAATCGGTCGAATAGGCCTTTTCCGCCGACATCTTGTACGCGAAGCCCGCCTGGCGCATGAACTCCGACATTTCCGCGCGGCCGCCGAGTTCGTCGATGAACTGCTGGTCGAGCCACGGCTTGTAGATCTTCAGATCCGGATTGACGAGCAGGCCATAACGGTAAAAGCGCTCGATGTCGTTGCCCTTGTACGTGCTGCCGTCACCCCAGATGTTGACGCCGTCTTCCTTCATCGCGGCGACCAGCATCGTGCCCGTCACGGCGCGCCCGATGGGCGTGGTGTTGAAGTAGGTGACGCCCGCCGTCGAAATATGGAACGCCCCGCATTGCAGCGCCGCAATGCCTTCCGCGACCAGCTGCGCGCGGCAGTCGATCAGGCGCGCGCCTTCGGCGCCGTATTCCGTGGCGCGGCGCGGAATCGAGTCGTAATCTTCTTCGTCCGGCTGACCGAGGTTTGCCGTGTACGCGTACGGCACGGCGCCCTTCAAGCGCATCCAGTGCAGCGCGGCGCTCGTGTCCAGGCCGCCGGAGAACGCAATACCGACCTTCTGGCCGGTCGGAAGATTTTCGAGGATTGTGCTCATAATCAAAACCGTTGAATCGACTTTTGAAGGGAATAGGCGGAACTTTATCAGACATGCCCGTCTGCGAGCCGGATTCGGCGGAAAACGGGCATGATGCGATGCTGCGGCGCTACCGCAAGTCAGGCATCGGGATGCAGCGGGTCGTCCAGCAGCGACGCCGGCACCGTGTCGGGATCGGTGGCTTGCGCGTCGTTGAAACACTGCTCCGCCAGATCGATCATGCCGACGGCGGCGTCGATCAGCTCGTCGAGGCGATCCAGCAACGCGCCGCGCGCGCCGGCTGGGCCGGAAGCCGCCGGTTGTCCACCCGGCTGACCGTCAAGCTGAACGTCCGGATGCCCGTTCAACTGCGCGATCAGCGATTCCGCCGCCTGCAGGTACGGAATCGCCTCATGGTAGTTCTCGATCGACACCAGCGCGTTGCTGCGCGCGCCGACCAGCAGGCTGCGGTAGTGATCCGCAAGCTCGGACTCGCCGCTGATCCGGGGCAGTTTGTCGGAAATGCGCTGCAGGCAAGCCGGCACCTGCTCGTCGAGCGCGGCTGCGCGCTGCCGCAGATCGGCGTATTCGGCGAGCAACTGGGCCTGGTCGAACGGGGAAACGCTGTCCATCGTGGGCGGCTCGTTGTCTGGTGAACCCAGCATCTTACTGCACGCGGCAAAGTCGCTGCGCGCCGGGGCCGATGACCTACACTACGCACTACCGCGCCAGCATCGGAACCCGCTATCGACGCACCGCAGCGGAACACCGGCCGCCCCGCGTCAACCCGAGCTGTTGCGTAGTCGATAGCCGCACCGTCGCCGACTGAAATGCGGAGGCCTCGCGATCATGGGACACGTTGCCAGCCGCTTGCGGATTCCCGTGCTCGACTGGATGCACGGCTATCGCAAGGAGTGGATCAAGCCGGACCTCGTCGCCGGCGTCACGGCGGCAGCCGTCGTGCTGCCCAAGGCCCTCGCCTATGCGTCGGTGGCGGGGCTGCCCGTCGAAGTCGGGCTGTACACCGCCTTCGTGCCGATGATCATCTATGCCCTTTTCGGCACCTCGCGGCCGCTCAGTGTCAGCACCAGCGCGACGCTCGCCATCCTGACGGCCGCCGCGCTCGCTCAGGCCGTTCCCGGCGGCGAAACGGCCGCGCTGATGCGCGCCACGGCGACCCTCACGCTGCTCGTCGGCGGGATGCTCGCGCTGGCCGCGATGCTGCGCCTCGGGTTCGTCGCGAACTTCATCTCCGATCCGGTTCTGACGGGCTTCAAGGCGGGGATCGCCGTCGTCATCGTGCTGGATCAGCTGCCGAAGCTGCTCGGCATCCACCCTGAGAAGGGTTCGTTTTTTCACAATGTCGCGGCACTGGCGATGGGCATTCCCCACGCGTCGTGGTGGACGGTCGCCGTCGGCGCGACGACGATCGCCCTCCTCGTGGCATTCGAGCGCTACTATCCGCGCGCGCCCGCACCGTTGATCGCCGTCGGGTGCGCGATCGGCGCGGTTGTGCTGCTGGACTTGCCCGCGCATGGCGTCGGCGTGGTGGGCCTTATTCCGACGGGCTTGCCCTCGGTCGTGATACCCGATTTCTCGCTGCTCGGCTCGCTCTGGAAGGACGCCGCCGGCATCGCGCTGATGAGTTTCACCGAAACGATCGCGGCCGGGCGCGCATTTGCGGCCAACGGCGAACCCATGCCGAAGCCGAACCGCGAACTGTTCGCGACAGGTCTCGGCAACGCGGCGGGCGCGTGGCTCGGCGCGATGCCCGCGGGCGGCGGCACGAGCCAGACGGCCGTCAACCGGCTGGCAGGCGCGCGCTCCCAACTCGCCCAGCTCGTCACGGCGGCCGTCACGCTCGGCACGATGCTGCTGCTCGCGCCCTTGATCGGCCTGATGCCGCACGCGACGCTGGCCGCCGTCGTGATCGTCTATTCGGTCGGCCTGTTCAGTCCGGCCGATTTCCGCGCAATTCTGCGGATACGCCGCACCGAATTCCTGTGGGCGCTGGTGGCGCTGGCGGGCGTCGTGCTGCTCGGCACCTTGCAGGGCATACTGGTGGCGATTGTCGTGTCGCTAGTCGCGCTCGCGCACCAGGTGGCCGATCCGCCCGTCTACGTGCTGCGCCGCAAGCCAGGCACGAACGTGTTCCGCCCCGTCTCGGACGAGCATCCCGACGACGAAGCGTTCCCGGGGCTGCTGGTGCTGCGGGTCGAAGGGCGCGTGTTCTTCGCCAACGCCGAGCACATCGGCCAGAAACTGCGGCCGCTGATCGACGCGGCGCAGCCGGAGGTCCTTATCCTGGAGATGAGCGCCGTGTTCGATCTCGAATACACCGCGCTCAAGATGCTGATCGAAGCCGAGAAAAAGCAGCGCGAGCGCGGTATCGCGACCTGGCTCGTGAACCTCAATCCAGGCGTGCTCGCGGCGGTGCAGCTTTCGTCGCTCGGCGCGACGCTGGGTCATGGGCGGATGTTTTTCAACCTCGAAGAAGCGCTGGCGGCATGGCACGCGCTTCGTGCGCCGGATGCGGCGAACAGCGCATCGACGAAACGTTAGACGCTTGCGTCAAACGCCCTTCCGCCGTCGCGCGATCCGGCGGCGGGCTGATCCTCGCCGATCAGCACCACGGGCATCGGCACGTCGACGCCCCGGCCGGGCGGCAAAGGCTTGAGCACATTGTCGGCCAGCCCGGCGACGAACGTGTCGACCGCGAAGATGATGGTCGCGGCGCTCGCGCCCCCGGTGGCGAACACGAAGATGATCACGGGAATCATGACGAGGGTGGACGGCAACTGCATGATGCCGATCAACAGCACCGCGAGCGCGATCAGGCCCGCGCGGATCAGCACGTCGAGCATGCCGCGCGCAAGCGGCTTCTCCGAACTCTGGATGGGCAGCATCGATTCTCTCCGCTGAGTCACTGCGCGATTGCCCACGCTAACCGTTCGCTCCCGCTGCCCGCGAGATGCGCTGCCGCACCACGCTGATGGCCTGCTTGAGCACATAGACGTCGTGCAGATAACGCGTCGGCACGCGTATCTGGCTCGCCTGCGCGTCGATGCTCTCGAGTTCGTTGTCCCATTGCGAGAGCTGCTCCGCGGATGGCTGCGCGGTGATCCAGATTTCGTCTTCCAGCGCCTTGAGCTCGCGATACCAGACCACGAAGCGTTTCTTGACGCGCGACTCCAGTATCCGCGGCAGCGCCTGCACCAGCCCGATCAGCACGGCCAGGAACGGCACCAGAATCAGCAGACGCCGTTCGACGAAGCTCGCCAGCCAGAACGGCAGGTAGCGCTGAAGGAATGGACGTCCCGACTTGAAATAGCGCTCGCTCTCGCTGGAGACGGGGAATTCGTCCGTATTCAGATTGGGGAAAGTGCCGAGCGGCGTGAAGTAGTCCTCGCCCGCGTGCGCGGTTCTGGCTGCGTCGAGCAACAGGTAGACGAGCGCGGGATGCAAGGTGTCCTTCGCAACCAGCAGCGCCGTCGCGGCCAGCAATGTAACGTCCGTTTGCGGGCGATCGTCGACGACGCTGGTCGACGCGCGCGGGAACACCACCTTCTTCAGCGACGGGAATTTCTGCACGAGCGCATCGGCCTGAGCGAAGCTCATCAGCTTCAGGTCGCTGTTCAGCAACATCTGCTGCATCGGCGCATCCGGCCTGCCGATGAAGAACGCCGCATCGAGGCAGCCGTCTTCGAGGCAGCGCCAAGCCTTCGACGCATCCATCTCGAACAGCTGGGTATTGTCGCGCGTGACATCGCTGTAACCCAGCAACAACCGCGAGACCTCCAATAGCCCGCTGCCCGGCACGCCGACGCCGATCCGTTTGCCGCGTAATTGCGCGAGCCGGTTGATGGTCTGCGCGTCACGATAGAACACCCAGACCGGTTCGTACGAAACGGCGGCAATCGTTTCCAGATGATCGCTCTCCTGCGGCACGGTGGTGCCCGACTGAACGAAGCCGACTTGGTACTCGCTCGCGGGGTCTTTGAGCCGCTCGTAGTTCTCGACAGAACCGGACGAACTGCGGATATCGAGCGTCACGCCGTCGCGTTTGAGGATTGGCGCATAGCGCTCCGCAAAGCCGCGATAAATGCCCTTGTCCGCGCCCGTCGTGATGACGATGCGCGTCTGAAAAGCCGGTTCGATGACGGCATACAGTCCCCAGCCCAGCGCCGCCAGCGCGATGACGGCACCAACGGCGTAAAGCCACCGGCGCCGCGGCGCGACGGGTGGCCTCTGACTGCGGTGAAGCGCTGGGTTGTCCCTGGGCATCGCCTGGCCCTCTCTTTCGCCAGGGTCCGTTCACCTGTGTGAAAGGACATTCGGATCGCATGTGTCGGAGCGCATGTGTCGCGTATGGGTCGCATCAGGCGTCCAGCGTTCTGTTCAGCGTAATGCACGATTCCGGGGATCGGTATTGGACCAAAGTCCAATGGTGCGGGCCGAGCCGTTGCCAGATACTCGCTGCGTGAAGCCCGCGCTTTCGGTCGCGGCGTGTGCGCAGACATGCCGCGCAACATTGCGGACCTGCGCATTCGCTGTTCTCCCGCCCAGCGGCGAACACGGTGACGGCGCGAAGGAGACCTTCGAAGCAGCCAGGCGACTGGATGTTTTGGCCCGTCAACACAATTCGAACCTGGCTGCCGCGGCGCGCGAGCGCGCGCTCGTGTTGTCGCGTGATACACGGCACGTATGAGCTTGAATGGGGAGGCGCTCATGGCGTCTTTGTCGTATTGGCGATCGAACTGTTTCGGTCTTGCTATGAGTCAACGTCCGGCGCGCAGGCGGCTGCTGATGCCTCTCGCGCTGCTGGCACTGGCATCGCTCACCGCCTGCAAAAAAGCCCCCACCGAGCCCCCACGCCCGACCATCGAGGTCACTGTCGTGACGGTGCATCAGCAGGAAACGCCCGTCGACTTCGAGTTCACCGCGCAGA
>NZ_JAGUUD010000097.1:0-31569 GCF_020177535.1 Paraburkholderia sp. XV
GGCACGCAGGCGCTCGAGGCGTTCAGCGATGCGACGCAGAACAGCGTCGCGGGCAGCGGTGCGGGAACAGGCGCAGGAACAGGCGCAGGAACAGGCGCAGGAACAGGCGCAGGAACAGGCGCGGGCGGCAACACGGCAGGCGGTGGCACGGGCAACGCGAACGCGTTCAAGGAACCCATCATGCTGTTCGCGACGCCATCAGGTCTGGCGATGTCGACGCAGCAGTCCGCGCATTTCGCATCGACGCAACATATGAATCTGGTCAGCGGCCAGAGCACGCACATTGCCACGGGCAAGTCGCTGATTGCGAGTGTCGGCGAGAAGATCAGCCTGTTCGTGCAGAACGCGGGGATGAAGCTGTTCGCGGCGAAGGGCAAGGTCGAAGTGCAGGCGCAGTCGGATAACGTCGAGATCACCGCGCAAAAGACGCTGAAGTTGTTGTCCGCGAACGAGAAAATCGAAGCCGCCGCCGATCAGGGCATTCTCGTGACGGCAGCGGGTGCGTACATTCGCATCAAGGGCGGCAACATCGAGATCCATGCGCCCGGCAAGATCGATATCAAGGGCGCGCAGCACGCGTTTGCGGGGCCAGCGAGCCAGGGCTATCCGCTGCCGTCCGCGCGGCCCGATCAGCCGGGGCAACTCGACTTGCTACACCAGTACGCGAATGGCGAGCCCGTCAAAGGCGGCAAGTTCTCTGTGCTCGACGCGAATGGTTCGGTGCTGCGCCAGGGCGCGCTCGATGCGAGTGGCCGCACGTCCGTCAGCGGTTTGCCGCCAGGCGCCGCGCAAGTGAGCTTCGGCGTCGACCCGCGTGACCCGTCGCAGCCCGCCAACTACTTCAAGAGCACACAGTGGCCAGCCGCGCCTTTGACGGCCTCGGGCGATACCGCCGCTGCATCGCAAATGGCATCGTTGTTGCCGGGCGTCGCGGGTGCGGGATCGGCGGCGGGCATGGGCGGACTCACGTCGCTTGCGCAGAGCCAGGCGCAAGGGGTCATGCAAAACGCACTGACGCACGCGCTGCCTGCGCAGGCGAGCGCGGCGGTTGCACAGGCCAATCAGTTAGCTGGCGCAGCGAAAGAAGTCAGTTCGATCGCGCAGTCCGCACGCAGTGCATTGCCTGCCCTCAAAGGCTTCGCCTGACGGGATGCATGGAAAAGTGACCACGTCCGCAATGCCCGTCGTCGCGATGACGTTCTCTTCGACAATAACGCAATAACCGACTGATCCAGCATGAGCGCAGCCGCCTCGATCCCTGTCCAGCAAACTGAAGTCGCAATCGCGCCACTCGCCACCATCGCGAAGGAAGACGCGGCCTCCGCGCTCGAGCAGTTCGACACCTGGCTCAAGAGCGTTAGCGACGGCTATGTCACGCTCGAACGCGTCGAGCAACTCGCGAATGTGATCCCCGTCGTCTCGAACATTCTCTCGGCGATCGACGTGGTGCTCGATATCAAGCGGCTGATGCAGTCGCAATCGAAAGACGCCTTCGATTACCTGAATCTCGGCATCGATCTGATCGGCGTGATTCCGGTGCCGCCTGTAATGGGCGAGTTTCGCATGGGCGCGCGGCCCATGATGAAGCTGGCGCGCGAAGAACTGATGAAGAGCGGCCGGGCCGTCGCGGAAGGCGGCGCGCAGATGATCGCCGACGCGGTGATCTCCGCGATGGTCGCGCATCTGAGCGCGAAGTTCGCGGGCGAGATCGAGAGCTTCGTCAAGGAAGTGCAGTCGAAGCTCGCGGAACTGCTGAACGATTGCGCGAATCATGCGCAACAGTTGCTCGAAGGGCTGGCGCAAATTTTCGAGCGCGCGGCATCGGGCAGTCTCTTCGATACGTCCGGCAACTATCGTGCGGCTGACCGGCATCTCGACCAGATCTCGGCGGGCTTCGCAGCGCACGACGCAGGCAAGGTCGCAGAGAATCTGTGGTCTTATCTGAAGGACGGTGGCAAGGTCTTCGTCAAGGACACGGCCAATCTCGCGACCCAGGCGGCGAACGCGATTTCGCCTTCCACCAATCAACGCTTGAAAGCCTTGGCGGCGGAAGCGCGTCACGCCGTTCCGCTCGTGACCACGAAAATCAAAGGGCTCAACAGCGCGGACGTCGGCGGACTGATGTGGCTGTTGAACATGCTGACGATGGCCGTCGCGAAATGGCGGGCGGCGCAACAGCATCGGGGTTCACAGGCCGTTGGTATCAAGCCGGCGGGCAAAGTCGAAGCTGAGCTGAAAAAGACGGAAGGCGAACTCGAGACGCTGTCCGCGCAAGCAAAAGCGCGGCATCCCGGTGCGAACGATTGCAAGAGCTGCGGCCTTGGGCGCAGTGGTGCTTCAATTGGCTACGCGCTCGGCGACGAACGTTTCGATCACGACGACTTCGTGCTACCGGGCGCAATGCCCATTGCCTGGACGCGCACGTATCGTTCTTTCCTCGATGCCTACGACGAAGGCGAACTCGGCGCGCGCTGGATCACTCCGTACACGACGCGTTTCGATATCGACGCGACGAAGCTTGTTTATCACGATCCTACGGGCCGTAGCATCGACTATCCGCTGCTAAAGGCGGGACAAACACATGACGACGGCAGCGAAGACCTGACTTTGGCCCGTCTCGACGACCATTGGCTAACGGTGCTGCGCGGGCATGAAGTGCTCGAAGCCTATGAACAGCGCGGCGACATGTTCCGCCTTGCGTTCATCAAGGATCGAACGGGTAATCAGATCACACTCGTGTATGACACGTCGGACCGGTTGACGCGAATCAGCACGTCGGCGGCGAGCGTCGTCTTTACGCACGATGCGGCGGGACGCATCACGGAAGCGGTCCATGTCGACGGCGAAGGCGAGCGCGTCGAAACGCTTGCACGCTATGTGTACGACGCGCAAGGCGATCTGATCGAAGCGACGGACCGCTATGGCAACCGTCGTGAGTATGTCTATCGACACCATCTCGTGACGCGCTATACGGATCGCACAGGGCGTGGCATGAATCTCGAATGGGATGGCCGCGACGCGAAGTCGAAATGCGTGCGCGAGTATGCCGACGACGGCAGCGATGAAACGCGGCTCGCCTGGCATCCGGACATCCGTCTCGTGCATGTTACAGATGCGATGGGTAGCGTGACGCGTCACTACTTCGATATCGATGGCTACACGTATCGGATCGTTCATCCCGACGGACTCGAAGAATGGTTCTATCGCGATGCTCACCACAATCTGACGCAGCACATCTTTCCGGATGGCAGCGCCGAGCGTTTTGCATATGACGCTCGCGGCAACATGGTCGAGCAGATTCGCGCGGACGGCAGCGTTGTACGCATGGAGTACGACGGCAAGGATCAGATGACAGCGACTGTCGATCCGCTTTCGTACCGGTGGGAACGCAAATACGACGACGCGGGTCATGTGGTCGCGCAAATCGATCCGCTTGGGCACGAAACGAAGTACAGCTATAACGGGCTGGGCTTGCCCGTCCAGATCGTCGACGCGAAAGGCGGCGCGAAGAAGCTGGAATACAACTCGGCGGGGCAACTCACCAGCTATACCGATTGCTCGGGCAAGACAACGGAATGGCGCTACGACGAACGTGGGCGTCTGCTGGAGGAGAAGAACGCGGCGGGTCAAAGGGCCTCATACCGATACGCCAGCAATGGACAGTTGACGGCCGTCGAATCCCCGGCGGGTACCGAGAAGCTTGAATACGATGCAGAAGGCCGGTTGCTCGCGCGTATCGATGCGTTGGGCCGCATGACTCGCTTCGTCTACGACGGGGCGGGGCGCATTGCGCAGCGCGCTGATGCATTGGGTAACACGCTCTCGTACCGTTATGACAGGCTGGGGCGCCTCACGGCATTGACGGATGCGAATCACGCGACGTTCAGCTTCCACTACGACCCTGTCGGGCGATTGCTCGAACAGAAAGGTTTCGACGGCAGTTCGGTTCGTTACCGATACGAACCTGAAAGCGGACGTCTGCAGTCGTCCGAGGAAGCGGGACTCGAAACGACTTATGCCTTCGACGCCGCGGGTCGCACGACGCGCCGCACTGCGGGCGCGAGCGAGATGCGCCTGGCGTATGACGGCAATGGCCGTCTTGTCGATGCGCGCAACGACGTGAGCCACACGCAGCATTTCTTCGATGCGGTGGGCAATCTGGTGCGCGAGCACCACGCGTATCAGTTATTCGGCGAGCGCCGCAGCTATGTGTGGCATCACGCGTACGACGAAATCGGTACGCGCATCAAGACCGTGCGACCCGATGGTCACACGATTGACTGGCTGGTGTACGGGTCCGGGCATGTGCACGGCATGATGCTGGATGGGCGCGAGTTGATAGGATTCCAGCGCGACGATCTGCATCGCGAGACGCAGCGCAATCTGTCGAACACGATCGAGCAGGCGACGCACTATGACATGGCTGGGCGCGTCGATATGCAGTCGCTTCGGCGTCGTGATGCGCCTGCGATGTTCGCCGCGCGGCGGTATCGGTATGACGCGGCCGGACAGATCAGGGAGATCGACGATAGCCGCCGGGGCGTGACGACGTATGGCTACGATCCCGTTGGCCGGCTGATCGAGGCTATCAGTCCGCTTGCGACCGAGCGATTCGCGTTCGATCCGGCGAGCAATATCGTCGATGCTGGCAGTCCGCGTCATGCGCGCCCGGGGGGCGGGTATGAGTCGAATACATTGCCTGTCAATGTGTCGAAGGTAGTCGGTAATCTGCTGAAGGAGTATGCGGGCGAGCATTACGAATACGATGCGCGCGGCAATCTCGTTGCGAAGCAGTCGCCGGGCAGCGAGCAGCGGTATGAGTGGGATGAGTTTAACCGGCTCGGTGCGGTGAGTGTGCGCAGTTCTGCTGGTGCGCGGCAGGCGAAGTACTTTTATGATGCGTTCGGTCGGCGTATTGCTAAAGACGTCGACGGTGAGAGGACGGTGTTCGGTTGGGATGGCGATCGGCTGGCGTATGAAGTTGCGGGATCGCAGAGTACGCACTACGTGTATGAAGCGAGATCGTTCGTGCCGCTCGCGCAGTTTGTCGCTGCGCCTGTCGAGGGATTAGAGACGCCGCAGCGGCGTGAGTCGGATCGGTATACGCCGGAAGATGATCCGCTGATGAAAGTGTCGACGCCGAACGGGCTGGCGCAGGTGTATTACTATCATTGCGATGTGATCGGCACGCCGCAGATGCTCACGGATGACGCAGGTGAGATTGTCTGGGAGGGGCGTTATAAGGCGTGGGGTGAAGCGGCAGAGGTGATTGCCCGGGTCTCGGCGGCGACTCAGGCGCAAGTGCGCAATCCGATAAGGTTTCAGGGCCAGCAGGCAGATGATGAGACGGGGCTGCATTACAATCGGCACAGGTACTATGATCCGTATGCGGGAAGGTTTGTCAGTAAGGATCCTATTGGGCTGGCGGGCGGAATTAACGTCTATCAATACGCGTCGAACCCGGTCGGGTGGGTTGATCCGCTTGGGCTTGCAACATGCCCTCTCCAGAAGCTTGCCGATCGTGGATTCAGCGGCGTGATCAAGAATGATAACGGTGGCCTCGACTATTCTGGTAGTAATGCGCTCTATGACAAGAACGGAGTGAATCCGATCCAAACGATCACATACTCTGGTGATTACGGAACGGATTTTCAGAATGCATCCATGTCCGCACTGGGGCAGAAGTCAACCCCACGCGGCTATGTTTGGCATCACGTTGACAACTACAATCCCGAGACGAACACGGGCACAATGCAGCTTGTGAAGCAGGAGGCTCATACCGGAATTCAGCATGCGGGGGGCGTGAGCCAGTATCAGGCCGCGACTGGCCAGCCCTACACACACCCGTGCAGGAGATAAGCGTGCAATACGAGGACACCGAACAGACTTTGTCTCACAATGACCTGTGCGAGTTTGAAAAAAACGCGCAGTTCCGTTTACCAGAAGCGTTCAAGCGGCATTACCTCGCACACAATGGAGGTTTTCCGGTCGACGTGGAAGAGGTCGCAGGCCGAGACCACGTGTTCCCTTTTCATGGTTTCTTTCCAATGAAGTATGGAGCGCTGAAAATTGAGGCGGTGAGGAAAGATCTGGCAGAGGATTTTGGCCTTTCGAATGCCATTCCGTTTGCATACGATCAGGGAAGCAACATCTTCTATATCTCGACGTCGCCCTCTGACGGTGGTGCAGTGTTTCAGGTCACTGCGGATACTAAGGACAAGTTCTTTGTCTGCGAGACTTTTGACCAATTCCTAGATGGTCTGCGTACGGTGTAGGCACTCACGACTAGACGGAGCAGCACTATAACCGGCACAGGTACTATGATCCCAGCGCCGGACGGTTCATATCGAAGGATCCGATTGGGCCGGGGGGGGGGCTGAACGCGTACAACTACGGTAAGAACCCATAAGCTGGACCGATCCGCTCGAGTTGGCGGGCGTTGATACGTTGCCGCCAGGGCCGTTTGCGACGGAATCTACCCCCGGTGCGCGGAGCGGATCGTGATTTCGCCTGCTACGGGGCCGCGCCACAACCGGTGTCGGTATTCATCTCCCTGGATCACACGCTCGCCGTGCAAATCCAATAAACCTCAAGCTTCCCGACACGACAACCCCTCGCATTCGCGAATAATGACCCACACCGTCACTATTCACATAGAGAGAAGTCGATGTCGAGCACTACCGAAGTCCGTCCGCCGCTGCCACCGTTCACGCGCGAGACCGCTACTCAGAAAGTACGCCTGGCCGAAGACGGCTGGAACTCACGCGACGCCGCAAAAGTCGCGTTGGTCTATTCCACCGACACATGGTGGCGCAACAGAGCCGAATTCGTGCAAGGCCGCGAAGAAGCGCGTGCGTTTCTCGAACGCAAATGGAGCAAGGAATTCGAGTACCGTCTGATCAAGGAACTGTGGGCCTTCACGGACAATCGCATCGCGGTGCGCTTCGCTTACGAGTGGCGTGACGACGCAGGCAACTGGTTCCGCTCATACGGCAACGAAAACTGGGAATTCGGCCCTGATGGCCTGATGCATCATCGTCACGCGAGCATCAACGACCTGCCGATCAAGGAAAGCGAGCGTAAGTTCCACTGGCCGCTCGGCCGTCGCCCCGACGATCATCCCGCGTTGAGCGATCTGGGTCTTTGACCTGTCGTTCTGACCCGTAATCCTTCATCACCCCTGTTAGCCGACATCCGCATGCCGGCCAGGCGCGCATCCATTCCCCGTTGCACGCACAACCAACACTCGTTGCACCTGCACCGACACAGTGCCTACGTGCGTAAGCGCACTGAATGTGTTGCCCCTTACGGGTAACTCCGCATAGTGGCAAAAAGCTTACGATTTCTATACTAGGTTGCCATTTCGTATGAAGGCGATATAAAGCACGCCGTTATACGGATCAGGCGGCGTCGGGAGACAGCCCGCGCCCGTCGAAAATAAAGAACATGCTACGGAGACGAACATGGTACTTCGCCTGAAGAGCGTTGTTGCTGCGCTCGCATTGTGTGTGGTCGCAACGGGTGGCTATGCAGCCGATCCGATCAAGATCGGTGTCGACGGTCCTTTCACTGGCGGTTCGTCGTCGATGGGCGTCAGCATGCGCGACGGGGTGCGGCTCGCGGCCGCTGAGATCAACAAGTCAGGCGGCGTGCTGGGCCGGCAGATCGTACTCGTCGAGCGCGACGACGAAGCAAAGAACGAACGCGGCGTGCAGATCGCGCAGGAACTCATCAACAAGGAAAAGGTAGTCGCGGTGGTCGGCTACATCAACACGGGTGTCGCGCTCGCGTCGCAACGCTTCTTCCAGGAAGCGAAAATCCCCGTATTCAACAACGTCGCAACGGGCAGTATCGTCACGAAGCAGTTCGCGGATCAGCCGGATAACTACGTGTTCCGCAACGCAGCCGCCGACCGCATTCAGGCGCCGATGATCGTCGAAGAAGCCGTGACCAGGCGCGGCTTCAAGAAGGTCGCGATTCTCGCCGACTCGACCAACTACGGACAACTCGGCCGCGAGGATCTGGAAAAGGCGCTCGCCGCCAAGGGCGTGAAGCCGGTTGCCGTCGAGAAGTTCAACATCAAGGACGTCGACATGACGGCCCAGTTGCTCAAGGCGAAAGACGCGGGCGCGGAAGCCGTGCTGACCTACGGCATCGGACCCGAACTCGCGCAGATCGCCAACGGCATGGCCAAGCTCGGCTGGAAGGTGCCGCTGATAGGCAGCTGGACACTGTCGATGGCGAACTACATCGACAATGCCGGCGCCAATGGCGAAGGCGCGCGCATGCCGCAGACCTTCATCCAGGAACCGAACACGCCGAAGCGCAAGGCCTTCATCGAAGCCTACATGAAGGAATTCAAGCCGAAGAACAACCGGATCGATTCGCCCGTGTCGGCCGCGCAAGGCTATGACTCGGTCTATCTGCTCGCCGCTGCAATCACGCAGGCAGGCACGACGGACGGCCCGAAGGTGCGCGCCGCGCTCGAAAACCTCAATACGAAGGTCGAAGGCGTCGTGATGGTGTACGACAAACCGTTCTCGCACGACGACCACGAGGCGATCAGCCCGAACGTGCCCGTCGTCGGCGAAGTGAAGGACGGCCGCGTGATCTACGCGTACGACGCCGACAAGAAAGGCGGCGGACAACTGCGCACCAAGCAGGCATCCGCAAACTGAGCACGGCATGAAATTCGAAGCCGCGCCCGCCCGACCGGCGGGGGCGGCTTTGTGCTGCATGGCTCACGGCATCATTCACGGGGCGTTGCGATCGAGGCAATTGGACTATGGCCATTCTTCTTCAGCTCATCTATAGCGGCATTGCGCTCGGCATGATCTATGCCGTGATCGCGTTCGGTTACCAGCTCACGTTCGCGACATCCGGCACGCTGAACTTCGGCCAGGGCGACGCGCTGATGCTCGGTGCGCTCGTGGGTCTCACGCTCGTCACGCTGGGCGTCAACTACTGGCTGATGATTCCTCTCGTGTGCGTATTTGGCCTGTTGCAGGGCGCGTTCGTCGAACGGATCGGCGTGCGGCCCGCGATCAAGATCAAGTCCGAGTTCGGCTGGATCATGTCGACCATTGCGCTCGGCATCATCTTCAAGAACGTCGCGGAGAACGTCTGGGGCCGCGACGATCTGCGCTTTCCGTCGCCGTTGCCCGAAGCGCCCATCAAGGTGTTCGGCGCGAACGTGCTGCCGATGGAACTGCTCGTCGTAGGCGGCGCATTGGTGCTGATGCTGGCCGTCGAGTTCTTTAACCGGCGCAGCATCTTCGGCAAGGCAGTGGTCGCCACCTCGAACGACCGCGACGCCGCCGCGCTGATGGGCATCAACACCGGCCTCGTCATCACCTTCTCGTATGCGCTGTCGTCGCTGACGGCGGCCTTTGCCGGCGTACTGATCGCGCCGCTCACGCTGACGGGCGCGACGATGGGCGCGGTGCTCGGCCTCAAGGCTTTTGCGGTGGCGATCATCGGCGGATTGTCGAGCGGCCTTGGCATCGTGGTCGGCGGCGTCATACTCGGGATCGCCGAGACGACCACCGGCTTCTATATCTCGACGGGGTATAAGGATGTGCCCGGACTCGTGCTGCTGCTTATCGTGCTCGCGCTGCGTCCGGCAGGTCTGTTCGGCAAAACCGCGATCAAGAAAGTGTGAGGTCCGCCGTGAAAAAGAAAAACCTCATCGGCGCGCTGCTCGGGCTGGTCGCGCTCGCGGTGTTCCCGGTGCTGTCGGGCAATCCGTATTACATCCACCTGGTCGAGACGATCATGATCTACGCGATCCTGCTCTTCGGTCTCGACATCGTGGTCGGTTACACAGGGCAAGTATCGCTTGGACACGCTGGCCTGTTCGGCGTCGGCGCTTATACGGCGGGCGTGCTCTTCATCAAGCTCGGCATGCCGTTCTATGTGACCGTGCCGATGGCGATCGTCGTGACGGCCGCGTTCGGCGCGGTTCTCGCACTGCCGGCACTGCGCGTGTCCGGTCCGTATCTCGCGATGGTCACGCTCGCGTTCGGCACGATCATCCAGATCCTGATCAACGAAATGGATTTTCTCACCAGCGGGCCGATGGGCATCAAGATCACGAAGCCCGTGATCGCCGGCCATAGGCTCGATGAAACCCAATACTACTGGGTAGTCGCGGCGCTGCTCGTGGTGTCGCTCGTGGTCGTGCATCGCGTGCTGAAATCGCACCTGGGCCGCGCATTCGAAGCGCTGCGCGACAGCCCGATCGCATCCGACTGCATGGGCGTCTCGGTGTACCGGCACAAGGTCTACGCGTTCGTGATCAGCGCGGGCTTTGCGGGGCTTGCGGGCTGCCTCTATTCGTACTCGGAACAGTACATCTCGCCCAACACCTACAACTTCGAGCTGACTATCCTGTTCCTGCTCGCGATCATCATGGGCGGCCGCAAGACCCGCACGGGCGCGCTGATCGGCTCGACGATCATCGTATTGCTGCCCAAGCTGCTCGATGACATCTCGATGTTCCGCATGGTCGCGACGGCGCTTGCCGTTGTCGTGATCGCGGGCGCGCTGTTCTCGATAGCGCGCAAGAGCGTGACGCCGCGCAAGGTCGCGATTCCGATCGTCGGCACCGTTGGCCTGGCGGTGTTCTCTTACTGGATCGACGCGCTGACCGACTGGCGGCTGACGATTTTCGGCTTGATGATTCTGCTGGTCGTCTATTACCTGCAGGACGGCGTGGTCGGTTTCGTGCGCAAGTTCTTCACGCATGGCCGTGTACGCACCGTGACGGTCGACACCGACAAGCCCGCGGAAATCACCGCCGACGCCGTGCTCGACGTGCAAGCCAAAGGCCACGAAACGATCCTCGACGTGCGCGGCGTGCTGATGCAGTTTAGCGGCCTGAAGGCGCTGAACAACGTGAACCTGAACGTGCGGCGCGGCACGATCCATGGTCTGATCGGACCGAACGGCTCGGGCAAGAGCACGATGATGAACGTGCTGACGGGCATCTATATTCCCACTGCGGGCGCGATCGAGTATCGCGGTGAATCGATCGCGGGGCGCACGTCTTCTGCGATCGCGCTGTCGGGCATCGCGCGCACGTTCCAGAACGTGCAGCTGTTCGGCGAAATGACCGCGCTCGAGAACGTGCTGGTGGGTCTGCATCACACCTTCCGCTCGAACTTCGCCGATATCGGCCTGATGACGACGCGCTACCGTCAGGAAGAGCGCGCGGCACGCGAGCGTGCGTTCGGCATGCTGCGCTTCGTCGGTCTGGAGAATGTCGCAGCGGAAGAGGCGCGCAATCTGCCGTACGGCAAGCAGCGTTTGCTCGAAATCGCCCGCGCGCTGGCACTCGATCCACAAGTGCTGTTGCTCGACGAACCGGCGGCCGGCCTCACCGCGCCCGATATCAAGGAACTGGTGCGCATCATTCGCAAGGTCCGCGATCACGGCATTACCGTAGTGTTGATCGAGCATCACATGGACGTCGTGATGTCGGTGTGCGACACGGTATCGGTGCTCGATTTCGGGCAGAAGATCGCCGAGGGCAAGCCGTCGGAGATCCAGGAAAACGAAAAAGTCATCGAGGCGTATCTGGGCGGCGTGACCGCCTGAGCACGCGTTTCGATCGGACGACAACGCCACGAATGGGGAACACGCGATGTTATCGATCCGCAATCTGCACGCGGGGTACGGCAAGGTTCAGGTGCTGCACGGCATTTCGATGGACGTGCCGAAGGCTTCCGTCGTCACGCTGATCGGCTCGAATGGCGCGGGCAAAACGACGACGATGCGTGCCGTGTCCGGCATGATCCGTCCGAGCGAAGGCGAGATCACAATGGGCGAAGGCGCATCCGCCAAACGCATCGATTCGCTCGACTCGCACCGTATTGCGCGGCTCGGTCTCGCGCATTCTCCGGAGGGACGGCGCGTGTTCTCGACGATGACCGTCACCGACAATTTGCTGCTAGGCGCGTTTCCACGTTTGACCTGGGCGCGTCCGCGCGGCGACATCAATGCGGACCTCGAGCGCGCGATCGACCTGTTTCCGCGCCTCAAGGAGCGCCGCAATCAGCTGGCGGGCACGTTGTCGGGCGGCGAGCAGCAGATGCTCGCGATGGCGCGCGCGATCATGCTGAACCCGGACCTCGTGCTGCTCGACGAACCGTCGATGGGACTCGCGCCGATTCTCGTCGAGGAGGTGTTTCGAATCATCGAGCGTTTGAAAGAGCAGGGCGTGACGATGCTGCTCGTCGAGCAGTTCGCGGCCGCCGCGTTGAACGTCGCCGATTACGGCTACGTGCTGGAAAACGGCCGCATCGCGACGCATGGATCGGCAGTGCAGTTGCGCAATGATCCAATGGTCAAGGCCGCTTATCTGGGGCATTGAAACGAATGCGCCGTCAACCACGGCGCACGTTTCATTCATATCTTTAAGGTCGTTGAAAGCTTTAATTCAGCGCCACCTCTGTATTGATTCCTCTCCCATAGAACGTAAGGCGGCTGCTTGTGCAGTTCGCCGACTCGTTACGCATAGCTGTGGCAGAATCTCGCGCGCATCCAACGAACAATTCAACAAGTGCCGGAGACGTCGTGATTCAAGGTATTGCCCGCTTCTTTACGCAGGTGGTTCATCGCTTTCTGCCTGATCCTCTTATTTTCGCGCTGCTTCTAACGGCGATTACCTTTGCGCTGGCATTGGGTCTGACGCCCCAATCACCCGGCGATCTCGTCTTCATGTGGGGCAGCGGTTTCTGGAATCTGCTCGCATTCACGATGCAGATGGCGATGATCCTTGTTACAGGGCATGCGTTGGCGACGTCGGGGCCGGTCAAGCGGGCGTTGTCGGCGCTCGGCGGCGTGGCGAAGACGCCTGCGCAAGGCACGATGCTGGTCGCATTCGTGAGCGGCGTGGCCTGCGCGATCAACTGGGGCTTCGGTCTCGTGCTCGGCGCCATGTTCGCGCGAGAAGTGGCGCGGCGTGTGCGCGGCGTGGACTATCGGCTGCTGGTCGCGGCCGCGTATATGGGCTTCCTCACGTGGCACGGCGGCCTGTCGGGCTCGGTGCCGCTGGTCGCGGCCACCAAAGGCAATCCGATGGAGAAAGTGATTGGCCTGATTCCCGTATCGCAGACGCTCTTCACGGGATACAACCTCTTCATCACCGCCGCGCTGATCGTCGCATTGCCGCTGCTGGTGCGCGCGATGATGCCGCGAGCCGAAGATGTCGTCTCGGTCGACCCCGCGCTGCTCGTCGACGAGCCCGTGATGGAGCGCAAGATCACCGCGCAATCCACGCCGGCCGAACGTATTGAAGAGAGCCGCATTCTGTCTGTTCTGGTCGCGCTGCTGATCGCCGCGTATCTGGTGATCCGCTTCATGAAGAAGGGCTTCAGCCTCGACATCGATACCGTGAATATCGTCTTCCTCGCAGCGGGCATTCTGCTGCACAAGACGCCGATGGCTTACGCGCGTGCAATTGGCAATGCGGCGCGCGGCACAGCGGGAATCATGATTCAGTTTCCGTTCTATGCGGGCATTCAGGCCACGATGGACCACTCGGGTCTGGCGGGCGTGATCACGAACTGGTTCATCGAAATTGCGAACGTGCACACGTTCCCGCTGCTGACTTTCCTGAGTTCGGCCGTGATCAATTTCGCGGTGCCGAGCGGCGGCGGGCACTGGGTCGTGCAAGGCCCGTTCGTGATGCCGGCGGCGAAGGCAATCGGCGCCGACCTCGGCAAGTCCGCAATGGCGATTGCCTACGGCGAAGCGTGGACCAATATGGCGCAGCCGTTCTGGGCGCTGCCTGCTTTGGCGATTGCAGGGCTCGGCGTGCGCGACATCATGGGCTATTGCGTGACGGCGCTGCTGTTCTCGGGCGCGATTTTCGTCGCGGGACTGTATCTTTTCTGACGTCGTTCGCAACGCGGTGTCGCAACGGTAGACTGTGCGTTCATTTGTGCGGCGTACAGAACCATGCAAACTATTTACAGTAGCGATCACCGCTTGCATCAAGGCGTCGAACTCAAGGACGGCGCCGTCTCCGATTCTTTCGAAAAGCCCATTCGCGCAGAGACCGTGCTGAAGCAGGTCAGGGCGGCGGGCCTGGGCGATGTTCTGGCGCCGAACATCTATGAGCGGTCGTGCTATATCGGCGCCCATAGCGAACGCTACGTCGAATTTCTCGCATCGGCATGGGACGAGTGGGCCGCAACGGGCCGCACCTGCCAGGCGCTGCCGCTCGTATGGCCGGTTCGTGGCTTGCCCTCTACGGCGATGCCGCAATTCATCGACGGCAAGCTCGGCTTCTTTTCGATGGATGCAGGTTCGCCCATCAACGCAGGAACGTGGAGCGCGGTGTCGTCGAGCGCGAACTCGGCGCTGACGGGAATCGATGCGCTCGCACGCGGAGACAAGGCGGTCTTTGCGTTGTGCCGCCCGCCGGGTCATCACGCGGGCCGTGAATACATGGGCGGCTATTGCTATCTGAACAATGCCGCGATTGCCGCGCAACGGTGCATCGCGCAAGGCGCGAAGCGCGTCGCCGTGCTCGATATCGATTTCCATCACGGCAACGGCACCCAGGATATCTTCTACGACCGCAAGGACGTATTGTTCGTGTCGATACATGGCGATCCCGCCGTATCGTTTCCCTACTTCTCGGGTTTTGCCGACGAGCGCGGCAGGGGCGAAGGCCTGGGCTTCAATCTCAATCTGCCGCTGCCGAAGGGCACGGCAATGGAACAGTACGCACCTGCGTTACAGCAGGCGGGTTTGGCAATCGCCGATCATGCGCCCGACGCGCTGGTCGTTTCGCTCGGTGTCGATACATTCGAGGGCGATCCCATCAGCCATTTCCGTTTGCGCACGCCGGACTATCTGCGCGTCGGTGGAATGCTCGCGAGTTTTGGTTTGCCGACGCTCTTCGTGATGGAAGGCGGCTACATGGTCGACGAGATCGGCATCAATGCCGTCAATGTACTGTTGGGCTTCGAAGGCCGCGCATAAGCGCGTTGCGAATCTGGCAGCTTCGTCATACTTATGCCAGCGTTGCGCCACTCTTGAAGCGTAAAGTGGACACAGCCGTTGCAGACACCGCGAGCCGTCTGCGACGACTGTATTCGCTGCACAGTCTCTCGCGATCAAGGAGCCTTGAAATGAAGCAACTTCTTCTCAGCCTCGTGGTAACGGCGGGCGTAGCAGCCATGTCGAGCGCATACGCGCAACAAATGCCGGCCGACCAACCGATGGACCAGACCCAGGCGCAATCGGCCGCGCCAGCAGACACGGGTCAGGGCGGCGTCAATTGGGGTAGCGCGGCGCAAGGGGCCCGCAACGTCCCGGAGACGCGTCAGGACGTGCGCCAGCAATTGATCCAGTCCGAGCGTGACGGGCAACTGCAAACGCTCAATCGCACCGTTTACAATGGCAATTGATCGAGCACTGCATACCTGATAATCAGGGTTTGGGAATACGGATGCGGCTGATCATCAGCGATCCGGAAATGCCATAGACCAGCGTCAACGGATGCAGCACGTGACCTGCAATCCGCCATTCGCCGAACCATAATTGCGGACCGAGAGCCCCCTGCCACGCGGCAATGGCAAGCAGCAGCACGATGGCGAACGATGTCGGAATAGGCGTGCCCTCGAAGTGTGTCACTTTTCCCGTCCCGCCCGACATCGTCTCTGCCGTCACGTTATAGCGCGCGAGCCGCGACACGCCGCACGCCACGAAATACGCAAGTAGAACGCGGTCGTACAGGCCGCGCATCCCACAGCCGTAGCCGATGATGGCGGGCGCCACGCCGAACGAGATCACGTCGGCTAGCGAATCCAGTTCCTTGCCGAGCAGCGAAGCCTTCTGCCGCCAGCGCGCGATGCGTCCATCCAGCACGTCGAACACCAGCGCCGCAAACACGAGCGCACTGGCGAAATACACGTGCATGACGTTCTCGCTGCCGATGTAACTCATCATCGAAAACAGTGCGCCCGTGCCGCACACGGCATTGCCGAGCGTACACCAGTCGGCGAGATGAAACTCGCGAATCATCGAAAAACGCTTCATGTTGGCCTTTTTGTCGAACAGTGGAACGAGTATAGCGATCCCCATTGCCTGTCATGCCTGCAAGTCGTGTGCCGCAAAACGCGCGCCCACTCTGAAACGGACGGTAATACGCGCATGCACGAGAAATAGCATTCAAACCCGAAAATGGCAAAACCGCCATTTTGGCGCCATCAGTTCGTTGGGCCGTACGCACTAGCATTTACACCTGGTTGCCGCGGACGCGCCGCAAGACACTGACGCCGCTGCCTCACGTCACACTCGCGCGCTTCTTTCGGATACCAACACCTGTATGTGGATCGTCAATCTCGCATTGAAGCGGCCGTACACGTTCATCGTGATGGCCATACTGATCGTGCTGGCGACGCCATTCGTGCTGTTCACGACGCCCGTCGACGTGCTGCCGGAAATCAATATTCCCGTCGTCAGCATCATCTGGAACTACACGGGCCTGTCCGCCGAGGACATGGCGAACCGCATCACGTCCGTCAACGAGCGCAGCCTGACGACGACCGTCAACGACATCGAGCACATCGAATCGCAATCGCTTGCGGGCATTTCGATCATCAAGCTCTTTCTGCAGCCGAACGCGAACATCCAGACCGCCATCGCGCAGACCGTCGCCGTCGAGCAGGCGCAACTGAAACAGATGCCGCCCGGCGCGACGCCGCCGCTCGTCATCAGCTACTCGGCGTCGAGCATCCCCGTGATTCAGTTGGGGCTATCGAGCCCGCGTCTATCCGAGCAGGACCTGAACGACACGGCGCTCAACTTCCTGCGTCCGCAACTCGTGACGATTCCGGGCGCAGCCGTGCCCTATCCCTATGGCGGCAAGAGCCGTCTGATTTCCGTCGATCTCGACACCCGCGCGCTGCTCGCCAAGGGACTGACGCCGCTCGACGTCGTCAACGCCGTCAACGCGCAAAACCTGATTCTGCCCACGGGCACCGCGAAGATCGGACCGAAGGAATACACGGTCAACATGAACGGCTCGCCCACTACCGTCGCGGGTCTGAACGACATTCCCGTGCGCACGGTCAACGGCGCGACGACCTATCTGCGCGAAGTGGCGCACGTGCGCGACGGCTTTTCTCCGCAGACGAACATCGTGCGCGAGAACGGCCGGCGTGGCGTGCTGATTTCGATTCTGAAGACGGGCAGCGCGTCGACGCTGTCGATCGTCAACACGCTGCGCGGGATACTGCCCGGCGCAGAAGCCGCGCTGCCGCCCGATCTCAAGGTCACGCCGCTATTCGATCAATCGGTGTTCGTGAAAGCCGCCATTCAAGGCGTGGTTCGCGAAGCCCTGATCGCCGCCGCGCTGACGGCCGCGATGATCCTGCTGTTTCTCGGCAACTGGCGCAGCACCTGCATCATCGCCATTTCGATCCCGCTGTCCATTCTGACGTCGCTGATCGCGCTTCATGCGCTCGGGCAGACCATCAACATCATGACGCTTGGCGGCCTCGCCCTCGCGGTGGGGATACTGGTCGACGATGCGACGGTCACGATCGAGAACATCGAGCGGCATCTGCACATGGGCACGAATCTGCACGATGCGATTCTCGACGGCGCGGGCGAAATTGCGATTCCCGCGCTCGTGTCGACACTGTGCATCTGTATCGTGTTCGTGCCGATGTTCTTTCTAACGGGTGTCGCGCGCTATCTGTTCGTGCCGCTCGCGGAAGCCGTGGTGTTCGCGATGCTCGCGTCGTACGTGCTGTCGAGAACCCTCGTGCCGACGCTCGCGATGCTGCTGATGGGTCACGCGCACAAGCGCGACGCGCATGCCCGGCCGAATCTGTTCATGCGGATGTATCACCGTTTCGACCGCGGCTTCGAGACGATGCGCGCAGCCTACATCATGGTGCTCAGCAGCCTGCTGGTGCGGCGGCGTCTGTTCGGCACGCTGTTCCTCGGCTTCTGTGTGGTGTCATTAGGCCTGGTATTCGTGTTGGGCGAAGACTTTTTTCCACGCGTCGACGCCGGCCAGATACGGCTGCACATGCGCGCGCCGACGGGCACGCGGATCGAAGAAACGGCGCGGCTCGCCGATCAGGTTGAGAAAGTGGTGCGCGAGGTGATTCCGCCCGACGAACTCGGCACGGTGCTCGACAACCTCGGTTTGCCCTATAGCGGCATCAATCTCTCATACAGCAACGCCGGAACGATCGGCACGCTCGACGGCGACATCCTGCTTGCGCTCAACGAAGACCACAAGCCGAGCCTCGGCTACGTCGACCGCTTGCGCGCGATACTGCCGCAGCGTTTTCCGGGCACCGAGTTCTTTTTTCAACCGGCCGATATCGTCACGCAGATTCTCAACTTCGGCTTGCCTGCCGCTGTCGACGTGCAGATCGTCGGCGCGAATCAGGAAGGCAATCTGGACATTGCGCGCAAGCTGCTCAAGCAGATCCGCGCCGTTCCAGGCGCCGTCGATGCGCACATCCAGCAGAAGCTCGACGAGCCCGTCATCAATCTGCAAATGGACCGCACGCGTTTGCAGCAGTTGAATCTCAACGCGAACAATGTCGCGCAGAACGTGTTGATCTCGCTGTCGGGCAGTACGCAGACGTCGCCGGGATTCTGGTTCAACCCGCGCAACGGCGTCGAATACAACCTTGCCGTCCAGACGCCGCAATATCAGATCTCATCGGTGGATCAGCTGTTGCGCACGCCCGTATCGGCGACCTCGACCGGGCCGACGCAACTGCTTGGCAATCTCGTGCAGGTCTCGCCGCAGACCCAGTTCGCGATGGTCACGCATTACAACATCCGCCCCGTGATCGACGTGTTCGTGAGCGTCGAGGGGAGCGATCTCGGCAGCGTCGACAGGAAGATCGAAAAGCTCGTCGATCAGGCGCGCGCGACATTGCCGCGCGGCAGCCAGATCGCGATACGCGGCCAGGTCCAGACCATGCGTACCTCTTACTTCGGGCTGGGCATCGGCGTGGCGATGGCGATCGTGCTGGTCTATCTGCTGATCGTCGTGAACTTCCAGTCGTGGATCGATCCGCTGATCATCGTCAGCGCCTTGCCGGCGGCGCTGGCGGGGATCGTGTGGATGCTGTTCCTGACGGGCACGCATCTGAGCGTGCCCGCGCTCACGGGCGCGATCATGACGATGGGCGTCGCGACCGCGAACAGCATTCTGATGGTCTCGTTCGCACGCCAACGCCTGACGGCGGGCGCGCCGCCGCTCACTGCCGCGCTCGAAGCGGGCGCGAGCCGGATCAGGCCCGTGTTGATGACCGCGTTTGCGATGATCATCGGCATGATCCCGATGGCGCTCGGACTCGGCGAAGGCGCCGAGCAGAATGCGCCGCTCGGACGCGCGGTGATCGGCGGGCTGCTGTTCGCGACGGTATCGACGCTTTTCTTCGTGCCCTTGCTGTTCGCGGGCATTCATAGCCGGCTCGCCCATCGCAAGGCAATACGCGAGCACGGCGAGCAACAGCATGGTGACGCGCATGGACGACATGGTCGAGACGACGAGCACGGACGCAGCCCGAACACGGACGATTGAGATGACTGAAAAGACGCATTCTTCGCTAGCGATTCCCGCGCGGGACGCTCAGGACGGGCACGCGCTGCCGCCGCGCCATCGCGAATGGCGCCGCGCGAAGATCGCGGTCGTGATCGTGCTGATCCTGCTGGCGATCGGCGCGTTGCGCACCGTCGTGGCGAACATGATGCAAAGCCGCTCGGTCGCGCAAACCACGCAGCAGAACGCAAAGCAATACGTCGATGTGGTGACGCCGAAGCAGACGGACGGCAGCGCGGGCGTCACGGTTCTGCCGGGTACGTTGCGCGGCTACGTCGAATCGCCCATCTTCGCGCGCGCGACGGGTTATCTGCTGCACTGGTATGCCGATATCGGCGCACGCGTGCAGGAAGGCCAGTTGCTCGCCGAACTCGATACGCCTGAGATCGATCAGGAGCTTGCGCAAGCCGTTGCGCAGCGCGACCAGATCCAGTCGAGCCTCGGCCTCGCGAAGAGCTCTTACGAGCGCTGGCAGCAACTGCGCCAGCGCGACGCCGTCTCGCAACAGGAACTCGACGAACGGCAAAGCACCTACTCGCAGGATGTCGCCAATCTTGCCGCCGCCGACGCCAACGTGAAGCGGCTGCGCCAGCTCGAAAGCTTCAAGCGGATCGTCGCGCCGTTCGCGGGCGTGGTCACGCAACGCAATGTCGATGTCGGCGATCTGATCGACGCGGGCAGCGGCACGAGCCGCGCGCTGTTCGCGCTCGCGCAGTCGGACCCGCTGCGCGTCTTTGTGCAATTGCCGCAGGCCTACGCGCAGAACATCAAGGTCGGCGAGGACGTGGTGGTCACGCAGGCCGAACTGCCGGGCCAGCAGTTCAATGGACGCATTACGCACATTTCCGGCGCCATCGACGTGCCGACGCGTTCATTGCAGGTCGAAGTGACGCTGCGTAATCCCGACGGCAAGCTGAGGCCGGGCGCGTATGTGCAGGTCTCGCTGCCTTCGGGCGCACGCGCGCAGCTGACGGTGCCCGGCAATGCGTTGCTGTTCCGCGCGGAAGGGCCGCGCGTCGCGGTTGTGGATAACGACGGCATCGTGCATCTGCACAAGGTGACGATTGCGCAGGATCTCGGGCAGACGCTCGAAATCGAAAACGGCGTCGAACCGAATGACCGCGTGATCATCAATCCGAGCGATTCGATCGAGGACGGCGACCATGTCGAAGTGACGCGACCGCAATCGCAAGTCCAGGCCAAGAGCAAGGCGGCGTCGTGAATCCCCGTATCCTTGCCGCGCGAACGGGCACGCTGGCTCTTGCGGCCACGCTGTGCGCGTGCACGGTCGGCCCCGACTACAAGACGCCGATGACGGACGCGCCGCCCACGTGGCGCACGGATTCGTACTGGCGTCTTGCGCAGCCCTCACATGCGCCGCTCGCGCCGGACTGGTGGAAGGCGTTCGGCGACGCGACGCTCGATACGCTCGAAACGCAGGCGCTCGCGGAAAACCAGACGCTCGCCGCCGCCAGTGCGCATTACGCGCAGGCGCGCGCCACGCTCGCCAACACGCGCGCGCAGCTGATTCCGGAGGTCGATCTGTCGGCGTCGGCGGCGCGGCAGCGCATTTCGAAGAACCGGCCCGCCACGAGCTTCACGGTGCCGAACCAGTCGATGGTGCAAAACGACTTGCAGATCGGCCCGACGATCAACTACGACGTCGATCTGTTCGGCCGCATCCGCCGTGAAGTGGAGGGCGCGCGGGCGTCGGCGGAACAGTCGCGCGACGACCTCGCGAATGCGCGGCTCGTGCTCACCACCGATCTCGCCACCGATTACTTCTCGCTGCGTGAACTCGACGCGGAAATCGATGTATTGAACCGCTCGGTGCAGTTACAACAGAAAGCGCTGGACTACGTGACGACCGAGCACGATCTCGGCTCCGTTTCCGGGCTCGACGTGTTGCAGCAGAAGTCGCTGCTCGATCAGACGCGCGTTCAGGCGCAGCTTCTCGTCACACAGCGCGAGGCGTTCGCGCATGCGATCTCCGCGCTCGTCGCGGTGCCCGCCCCGCAGTTCTCGATCGAGCCGAAAGTGGTTGAGTATTCCGTGCCTGCGATCCCGCTTGGCCTGCCGAGCGATGTACTGCAGCGCCGTCCGGATATTGCATCGGCGGAACGCGCGATGGCGGCGGCGAATGCTCAGATCGGCGTCGCGAAGGCAGCATTCTTTCCGAGCCTGACGCTGACGCCGGGCATCGGCTGGCAAAGCACGGACCTCGCGAGCCTGTTTAGCGCGCCGAGCCTGGTGTGGACACTAGGTACCGCGGTGAGCCAGGTGGTGTTCGACGGCGGGCGGCGCGCGGCCAATGTCGATTTCGCCAGCGAGGGCTACAAGGCCGCGCAGGCCAGTTACCGGCAGACGGTGCTGACGGCGTTCCAGCAGGTGCAGGACGGCATCACGGGGCTTTCCGTGCTGGACAGCGCCGCGTCCCAGTCGCGCGATGCTGTCGCCGATGCGCAGCGGCTGCTGTCGCTTGCCAACGACCGCTATTCGGGCGGACTCGTCGCCTATCTGGATGTGATCACCGCACAGCAGTCGCTGCTGACGAGCGAGCGTACGGACGTGCAGATTCACGGCCAGCAGATGACGACATCCGTCGCGCTGGTGAAGGCGCTGGGCGGCGGCTGGGACGTGCAGCAAGCGGACGCGCAGCGCGTGCCGGGCGAGGCCGCAAAGGATGCATCGAACGATAACGGCGCATCCACGACGCATCTGCCGGACTGAAAGAAAGCTGTAGGGGACGGGCTGAACAGGTTTGAAAAGCCTACTTATAATGCAGAGGACAATACAAAAGGAGCGCCCATGAAGCTGCTCATCGTGGAGGATGAATTCAAGGTCGTCGATTATCTGCGCCGTGGCCTGACGGAGCAGGGCTGGGTGGTGGACGTCGCGCTGGACGGCGAAGAGGGCCTGCATCTCGCGTCCGAGTTCGATTACGACATCATCGTGCTCGACGTGATGCTGCCCAAGCGCGACGGGCTCAGCGTGCTCAAGGCGCTGCGCATGCGCAAGTCGACGCCCGTCATCATGCTGACCGCGCGCGATCACGTGAACGACCGCGTGCGCGGCCTGCGCGAAGGCGCCGACGACTATCTGACCAAGCCCTTTTCGTTTCTCGAACTGGTCGAGCGGCTGCACGCGCTGGCACGGCGCACGCGGGTGCAGGAATCGACGCTGATCTGCGTCGGCGATCTGTATGTCGATCTGATCGGCAGGCGCGCGACGCGCAGCGGCGTGCGGCTCGACCTGACCGCGAAAGAGTTCCAGTTGCTCAGCGTGCTCGCGCGCCGGCAGGGCGATATCCTGTCGAAAGCGATCATCACGGAACTCGTCTGGGACGTGAACTTCGATAGTCACACGAACGTCGTCGAGACGGCGATCAAGCGGTTGCGCGCGAAGCTCGACGGACCGTTCCAGACCAAGCTGCTGCACACCATGCGCGGCATGGGCTACGTGCTCGAAGTCCGCGAGGAAGCGGAGGCATCATGACTCGCTCGACCCGTTCCATCGCACGGCGTCTCGCGCTGCTGTTCGCGCTCGTCGCGCTGTCTGTTTTTACGCTGGTGGACACGGGGCTGTTCCTCGTGCTGCGCTCGCAACTGGAGCAGCGCCTGCGCGATTCGCTCGATAGCCGCACGGAAGTCGCGCGGATCATCGTGCATCACGCGGTCAACCGCGACAAGTGGCGCATGGCGCAAGAGAAGCTCGGGGACATGACGCCGCGCGATGGCACGAGCGTCTATTCGATTTCGAGCACGACTCCGCTGTTCAACTACGGCCACCCTGTGACGGGCACGATCGCGCAGCAATGGCGCGGCGACTATGCGCGCGTCACGCACAACGGCACCGACCATGACCTGCTGACGCGCACACTGACCATTCCGCCGAACGGCGAGCGTCCTCAGGTGCAGTTGCAGGTGGCGACCAGTTACGCGCCGACCGAGCAGGCGTTGCGCGAATTCGGCCTTGCGTTGGCGGCGCTGTCGGCGCTCGGCGCGCTCGGCGCGTCGCTGTTGAGCTACTGGGTCACGCGCATCGGCCTCGCGCCCTTGCGCAGATTGACGGTGGACGCATCCGAAGTGAGCGCGGATAACCGCTCGCAGCGATTGCGCACCACCGAGCTTCCCTTCGAACTGAACGATCTGGCGCATTCGTTCAACGGCGCGCTGGAGCGGCTCGATCAGGCGTATGTGCGCCTCGAGTCGTTCAATGCCGACGTCGCGCACGAGTTGCGCACGCCTGTGACGATCCTGATTGGGCAGACGCAGGTGGCGCTGACGCGCAACCGCTCGGTCGACGATCTGCGCCGCACGCTGCAATCGAATCTCGAAGAGTTCGAGCGGATGCGCGGCATCATCAACGACATGCTGTTTCTGGCACGCGCCGATCAGGGCGAGCGGGCCACGGAACTGGTCGAAGTGTCGCTCGCAACGGAAGTTGCGCGTACCGTCGAGTTCCTCGAAATGCCGATGGAAGAGGCACAGGTGCAGGCGCAATTGCACGGCGACGCGGTAGCGCGCGTCAATCGTTCGCTGTTCGGGCGGGCTTTCGCGAACCTGCTGATCAACGCGATCCACCATTCGACGCCCGGCGCGAAGATCCAGGTGACGGTGTCGCGCGAAGCGGGCCGCGTGTGGGTCGCCGTGGCCAATCCCGGCGAGCCGATCATGCGGGACGTGCTCGATCACGCGTTCGACCGTTTCTATCGCGCGGAGTTGTCGCGCACCAACAGCCGCGAGAACCACGGCCTCGGGCTGGCGATCGTCAAGGCGGTCGCCGATATGCACGGCGGCGTGGTGTTCGCGCGCAGTCAGGACGGCGTGAACACGTTTGGGTTTTCGATCATGAGCGCCGATACGGCGCGTGCGCCGAAAGCCGAGCCGCCCGCGAAGGACGCGCAGCCGCTTGCGTCGCGGACCGTGGTGTCGGCACCGCTTAAGTCGCCTTGAGTTTGCGGGTGAGTTCGCCCGTAAGGTTCGCCTTCGAAACAGGTAAATTGATCTGCTTCATGGCCTCTGTTCAGGGGAATGACGGTCAAATTGACTGGGTACGCTGGTGTTGTCGCGATAGAGCGTACCCGGCAAGGAGATTCAGGTGGATCTGATCGAAATGGCTAAAAAGTCTGGCATGCAGGTGTTGCTGGACGCGCAGATCGGCAGTCAGATGTATCACAGCGTCTGTGGGCCACTTTCGGCATTGCAGCGGTTTGCCGACGAGGTCGGCAAGGCGCTGGCGGCGGAAGCGGCGGCGCAGACTGCGGGTTCCGTCTCCGAGACCTGAGTTTCCGTCAGCCCGCAGCCGCGTTCAGGCGCGTTATCTGCTTCACGATCGCCGCGAGGGCGGGGCGTCGGTGCGCCCGTCGCGTGTGGTTATCGATCGTGGAGGGCATGCCGCCGTGACTGTTTGCCGTTCCAACGCCGGCCCGTGCGGACTGCGGCGCGCTCGCGCGCTGTCCGGCCGGTTCGCCGCTGCCGCCGCACTGTGTACCGTTTCGGTGACAGTCGCGGCTGCGCCGCCCGCCATCGCGCTGCTTGACTGCGTCGTGATCGACGACAACGCGGCGTACAACGATGCTTCCGTCACCCAGTCGCAACAGGCCCGCGCCGCCATGGCGAGCGCCGGCTTGCGCACGCGCGTCGACCAGCGCAGCCTGTACAAGGTCGCGGACAACCGTCCGGCGGCGGCGCTGATCGACAGCTACGCGAAGACCCAGGACCTGAGCGCCTGTAACGGTTGCGAGCTGGAAATCGGCCGAAAGCTCGGCGTGCAACGCGTCGGCGTGTGCTGGGTGCAGAAAATCAGTAACCTGATCCTCAACATCAATCTGCGCATCGAAGACACGGCAAGCGGACAGGTCGTATTTCAGCGTTCCGTCGATATCCGTGGCAACACGGACCAGTCGTGGCGGCGCGGCGTCGACGCGCTAGTCGGCCTGCTCGCGTCGGAACCGGAAGCCGCGCATTGAGCCGCGCGTGCCCACCCATTTCGGGAAAAACTCCCGGCCTCCCATGCTGTCATACCGGCGCGCGATGCGCTAACTTGAGCCTGGGTGAATCTGCCCTTGCGGCACAACGAACATGGCTCGCGCGATTCGGCGCGGGCCCGTCGAACAACACTCCGCAGGAGACATCGATGCATTGCACGACCAGACACACACGCGTGGCCGTATCCGTTGCGCTCGCCGTGCTGCTTGGCGCGAGTATCGGCCAGGCGTCGGCAGCGGCCGTCGCGTACGTGACCAGCGAGACGAATGGCGTCGGCGTGATCGACCTCGATCAGATGACGTTGAAGAAGACCATCGGGCTCGGCAAGGATGGCCCGCGCGGGCTCAGTCTGACGGCGGACGGCAGCAAGCTGCTGGTGGCGAACAAGACGGGCGATCTGTCGGTGATCGATACGTCGACGGACAAGGTGGTCGCGCGCGTGAAGATCGGCAAGAACCCGGAGTTCGTGCGCGTGCATCGCGGGTTTGCTTATGTGACGTATGAGCCCGGCGAGAGCGGGCCGCCGCCGCAGGCGCTGGCGGGGAATCAGGGCGCTCAGCGCGGTGAGGGCGCAGGTAAGCCCGAGGGCAAGCCCGAAGGCAAGCCGGAAGCGGGAGGCGGCAAAGGCGGACACGACGACGATGACGACGCGAACAGCCCGCCCGCCGAAGTGGCTATCGTCGATCTGAAGACGATGAAGGTGGTGCGCTCCGTGAAGAGCGGACACGAGACAGAGGGCGTCGAGTTTTCGCCGGATGGGCGCGAGCTGCTCGTCACCAATGAAGGCGACGACACGGTGTCGGTGTATCGAACGGGCACGGGCAAGCTCGTGCGTACGGTGAAAATGGACAAGGGCTCGCGGCCGCGCGGCATCAAGGCGTCGCCAGATGGCAAGCAGTACGTGGTGACGCTGGAGAACACCAACAAGTTTGTCGTGCTCGACGGGGCGACGTTGAAGACTCTGAAGACGGTCGATACGAAGATGGGTCCGTACGGCGTCGCGTTCGATCCCGAGGGCAAGCATCTGCTCGTCGCCGCCGCGCGCGACAAGACCTTGCAGGTGTTCGATGCGAAAACCTACGAGCACGTCGCCGACGCGCCTGTCGGGCAGCGTTGCTGGCATTTCAGCTTCACGCCGGATGGGTCGAAAGTGCTGATGGCGTGCGGGCGCTCGAATGCCGTGTTCGTGCTCGATGCGAAGACTTATCAGACGGTCGGGCAGATTGGCGATTTGCCGCTGGCGTGGGGGATTGTGACGTCGCCGCCGAGTCAGGGGTCGATTGAGTCGCGGTGAATGGGTTGCGGGGGCGGTTGGGATATCGCCCCCGCAATACGAGACGCCCACATACTATGGCGCACATCGGTTCTTATTTCGGCGACGCATCGCATTTGGGTGCAACCTTTTGAACTGTGAGTTCGTCTATCCCATGTCCGTCAATTCTACGGACTTCGACCCAACAGCGTCTGCCCTCATTATTCATGAAGATGTCGTAGTCCTGACCGGGTTCCGGTGCGAAAGTTGTCGCTGGAGGTGTGCATGACGAGTGATAGTTTCCAGCGCTGCTACTGACTGTCATCGCCACCGTAAGTGGCTTCCCGGCGGGAACAACGTATTCCCTGATTAAATCCTTGAATTCGAGTCCATCGACGGTCATCCACTTGCGCGGACTGGCTGGCATGCCGATGGTAATGCTGCGCGAGGAATATTTCCACGCTGACCAGAACCCGTCTCCGACCACGACCTTGTTGTCGTCGCGCTCGAATAATCCTTTGTAGCAGGCTTCGCCCGGACGAAAGAATGCGCCGCCGGCCCCGTTTCCAGTCAGTATGCGAATGCGCGCTGAGACGTTTGCATCGTAGTCAGGCGTTTCAGTCGTTAGCTCATGGGTAGGTTGAGGAAGGATCGTGCAGGCAGCGCTTAAGGTAATAGCGCCAATGGCCCCGATTGCGTTTCTAAAAAACATGGGAAAAGCTCCGTCACTGAAGATAGGCGCCAGGCACGCGTCGTAGCGATGGGTGGAATCCTTCCGACGCGTGAACATGGATATTCAGTAATGCACCTTGTCAACCGGGCAGATGAGATCGGTCTGGTTGGATTCCTAGAACTGCGCCGTCATCTGGAACCCGACCGTCACACACGCAGTAGGGAATCCGGCCGGTTTGTAGATGGGCGTGCCCGCGAACAGGTCATACGAGAAACCCGCATACTTCGCCGGGATGCCGCCGCGAATGCCGATCACCGCGCCCGCGAGTTGGGTGCCCGCCAGAATCGCTGTGTTCGTGCCGAACACGCGCCCGTAGTCGATACCTGCGTAGAGCGTCTGTCCCGTCTGGAAGATGGGCCATTGCAGTTCGTTGCGCCAGTAAAAGCCTTTCTCTGCCGCGAGCATCGTTTCGCCGTCGAAGCCACGTACGGTGTATCGACTGCCAATGGTCAGGTCGTCGATGTAGAACAGCAGGTCGTTGGTGTACTGGCCGTGGAAGGTCGTCACGTAGCGGAAGTTCTGCGACGCGAGGGCGAACGGTATCGACAGGTTGGCGTCGAGCACGGTCATTTTGTACAGATACGTCGGGTGTGCTTTGCTCTGCGCGGTCGGGTCATACAGGTTCGGGTTCGGGTCGCCCGTTGCGCCCAAGCCGTGAATGCCGTGGCGATAGGCAAGCGTGCCGTCGAACTGCGCCGTTCCGAAGAAATGACGATCCGTTGTGCCTGCTTCGATGAAGGTGTTGTTGCGGTCCTGTATCGGGATGGTTGTGCCTTCGATAAAGCTCTCGCCGAAGCGCTTCGATAGCTGGACGTAGGCACCAAGCACGTCGCTCTGGCTGCGCGAGAGCACGCGCGCAAGCCTGAATGTGGCCGTCTGCGAGTTGCCGCTCGACACGAATGTCTGGTTCACGCCCGCGACGTTCTGGTAGTACGTGTTCGTGTTGCCCGACAGCGTTGCCGTCCAGTAGCCCCAAGGCACGGAATACGAGCCGTTGAAGCCATGCGAGCCGAGTGTTTTGTTGCCGAACGACAGGTCCTGGTTCGCGCCGACCATGAACACGTCGTTCAGGCCAAGTGGGTTGTCGATGCCGAGACTTACGTTGCCTTGCCATTTGCCCGTCGCGTCCGTGCCGGAGTTGTCGGCCGACACGACAAACGTCCAGGGCTTTGAGTGCTTGACGTTCAGAACTATGTCGCTTTCGCCCGGCGTGTCGGTCGGTTCGATCTTCATGTCCACGTCGTGCGACGCGACGCGCTTCATCTGCTCCAGTCCCTGCTCAAGGTCGCACAGGTTCAGCAGGTCGCCGTCGCGGGCCGGGAATGCGGATTTCCATGTGCCGCGCGTGTCGGGATCGGCAAAGCGCAGATGACGCACGACACCCGGCACGAGCGCGACTTTCAGCGTGCCCGTTGATAAATCCTGTTCAGGCAACAGCACGCGCGTCGTCGCGTAGCCGCGTGACAGGATCGTCTGTTGCAGTCCCTTTGTGAGTATGTCGAGTCCGGCCTTGCCGATGCACTCGCCCCGGTAGTGGTCGAGCCATTCGCGCACGAACCAGAACGGATCGAGCGGCAGATTTGATGCGCCGTTCTTGCGCGCGATGTCGGGCAATGTCGCCGGTACGTCGAGCGCAAACGTGTCGATTCGGAAGCACGTCGATTCGTGTGGAAGGTCGGGATACACCCCGGCCGTTGGTACGGTCGAGCGCACGGCGGGTGCGTTCACGATCTGCTCCCGCTGCTGCGCGTCGCGTTGCTGTTGTAACTGCTGGTTCTGCTCTGCGTTCGCGCGTGCTGCTGCCGCCTCGTCTGCCAGTGACGGCGCGCGTTGTGCGGACGCGAGTGTGACCAGGGCTGTGAGCGGCAAAGCCGCCAGCCTCTTGCTGAGTTTCATTGATAAAGTAGTTCCTGATTCTTCCTGCTGCGCGGCAAGCGGCCCGTGGCCGCTTCCGCTTCCCGCCAGATCCGTGGTGAAGTTAGAAAAACATCTTTTTGATGAAGAGCGCGCCAATAAATCCAAAAACGACTGCTACACCTATCCAGTAGCCTGTTTTCTGTGCTTTGGTCATCTTGGCGTACTGTTCTGGACTTGGACCGCCACCAACAGCCATATCGACCTCCTTATTTGTTTTGTCCCGTCACCTGGGTTGTATGGCCCCAAGGAACGACGCCGTACGTGAGAGAGCCAGGCTGGCCCACGCCTATCTCGATTGCTGTAGCGCCGCCGTAGCCGTGTGTGATTGCCCCAATGAAATTCACACCCATATTCGCCGGTACGGACACAAAAGCTTGGTTCCCATCGCCCGCAATAAAATTCCTTGCATCCTGCGCAGTTCTTGCACCGAAGATATAGCCAAACGTCGTGCTGAAGCCGGGTTTGTACGACACCGCCGAAGGGTTCGTCATTGCCACTCCACCTCCAGCGTAAAGTGAGCCATCGTACAAGTTCACCACGCCCGATACATTGGCGGAAAGTGCCCCCCCGTTGACTGTCATGTAATCCGGTGCTAATCCGCGCCCACCTGCATTAAACCCGGCAGAGTAATCTCCCGTATTCCAATTTGGAGAGAAGGGACCGGATGGGTCGATCTTTGGCGTGGCTACCGTTTGCGTGGATGCCGGATTCCAGCTATACGGCGAGTGTGCCCCGCCCGTGCTCTGAACAATCAGGGCTTGAAGCGCCGTGGATGGCGTCGACAGCATCGACGGGTCTTGTACGAGATAGTTATTTCTTGCGCTGTCCGTCGCGAGTTTCATGCCGGTTGTGTCATAGACGGCACTCGCGGGCGTGGTGGCGTTCAATGGCACCACAACACCCGTCGCGACAATCTCGCCGTACTGACTGTTGTTGGCCGCTCGCATGGCGTTTTCAATCTGTGCTTCCGTGATAGGCGAACCGTCAGAATTCTTCAACCCTTGCGCCGCCGCTTGCGAAGCAATCTGTTGTGCCTTTGTCTTCTCCGGCGCGTGCAGTTGCCGGTTGTATCGGTCGGTGTTGTAGGCTGACACTGCGCCCGCATTGCCGCCGACAGCCGCGCCCGCTCCAGTAGCGATCGCGTTTGCCACGATGTTGCCGAGTGCCTGGTTCATGCCTGCGTTGCCGGTCGGGTTCGATCCGGCAATCGCGCCACTCAGTTCGTTCAGCTTGCCCGCAGCAATCGACGCAATGCCTGCACCAGCCGCGCCGCCAAGCGCATTACCGCCCGCGAGACCCGCGACGAGTGCACCACCTGCCGCCTGCATTTCCGCGCGCGCCGTGCCGCCTTCCTTCCATGCGTCGATGCCAGCCTGGTCGCCAGTTGCCTGTGCTTCCTTGAGTTTCGAATCGGCGAAGTCGCCGACGCGCCGCGAAACGGCTTCGCCTGCCGCGCTCGCTGCCGCCATCATGTCGGCCTGGTTGTTCAACAGGTTGTTCACGTCTGGCAGCTTCGCGACCGTGCCGTTTGTATTCGACGTATCGCGGTTCAGGCTCGCCACGTCCTGCGTCTGATGCGCGCTGTCCGTGACGTTGATCGTACCCGCGCTAATCGCGCTACGCGTAGTAGCGCTATCGCTGCCACTGTCGTTCTGGCTCAACATCGGCGCACCGCCGCCCGCATTCTTGCCAGAAGTGGGGCCGTGCGTGCTGTAGTTCGAGCCACCGTCGCCCGTCGTCGCGCCTGCACTGAACCCGCTGGAATGTGCGTTGTAGCTGGACTGGTTCTGTATGTCGGAATACGTGAGCGTCCCCGTCGTCAGGTTGTTTTTCGACGCTTCCGCATCGCTCGCGATGATCGCGCCTTTCAGGTCAGTGTTGCCTTTGACGTTGATGTTGAATCCACCGTCGCCCGCCTGGATACCTGCCTGCTCGTTCACGCCCGCATAGCTGCCGGTCGCGTTGCCGTGCTGCGAACTGAAGCTCGCGCTGCCGCCGCCCTGACTGATGCTGAACCCGCCACCCATACTTTCCTGATGCGCGTTGCTCGCCATCGTGTCCTGCACGCTCGCGATGTTCAGGT
>NZ_JAGUUD010000098.1:0-31376 GCF_020177535.1 Paraburkholderia sp. XV
AGCAGAGAAACGAGATTATGAAGAACCTTTTTCGTTTCGTCAACCGGTTTTTTTAACTTCCCAACCCGCCGACTCCACCGGAAAGCCCCGTCAATGCTGGCTCTCCCGCCTTCCTCGTTTGCTTCGCGCCGCGTTGGCCGCAGCGCGAAAGACCGGAATTCTAGACACTTGCATGCGGGGTTGCAAGTGGTTTTTGAGCGATTCCATCAACGGTGCTTAAAGACGGGTTTTCGCTTCTCGACGAACGCAGCCATCCCTTCTTTCTGGTCTTCCGTTGCGAAGAGCGAATGGAACAATCGACGCTCGAAATGCACGCCCTCTGCCAAAGTCATCTCGTAAGCGCGGTTGACCGACTCCTTTACCATCATGACCGCCGGCATCGGAAACTCGGCGATGGTCGCAGCCGCAGTGATTGCCTCGTCGATCAGATTCGCCGCCGGGATCACACGCGACACCAGTCCGGAACGCTCCGCTTCGGCGGCATCCATGAATCGCGCGGTCAGGCACATATCCATCGCCTTGGCCTTCGACACCGCGCGCGGCAATCGTTGCGTACCGCCGGCCCCAGGCATGATGCCCAGCTTGATCTCCGGCTGACCGAACTTCGCAGTGTCAGCCGCAAGAATGATGTCGCACATCATCGCAAGTTCGCAGCCACCGCCAAGCGCGAAACCGGCAACGGCAGCAATGATCGGCTTGCGAACTGATCGAACAGCTTCCCAGTTGCGCGTGATGTAGTCGCCCTTATAAACATCCATATAAGAGTATGTCGACATCATTCCGATGTCCGCGCCCGCCGCAAATGCTTTCTCGCTTCCCGTAATAACAATGGCGCCGATGCCCTCGTCCGAATCGAACGCCCGCAGCGCTTCGCCCAGCTCATCCATCAGCGCGTCATTGAGCGCGTTAAGCGCCTTCGGACGGTTCAGTGTAATGAGGCCGACGCGGCCACGCGTCTCAACCAGAATGTTCTCGAAACCCATGCACTCCTCCTAAGTGTTTACCAGCAGGCGCAAGAGGCTCGCGCCGCATCCCAATAATGCTAACATTCACCAACCAACCGGTCGGTCAATAAATCGACGAGGTTGCCTCCAACATTCAGTCAGCATCTTGCCCGCCATGACCCACACACTCTTTACGAAGCACGAAGACACGCTGCAGAAAGCCCTTGCCGCCATTGAAGCCCGCGGCTACTGGAGCCCGTTCTCTGAAATGCCGAGTCCCAAAGTGTACGGGGAAACGGCGAACGCGGACGGCGAATCGGCGTTCAAGGCTCTCCTGAACAATAAGTTCGAACTCGACCAGCCGAGCACGGGCGAGATCACAGCAGCGGAACAATCGCCTTTCGGTTTTCCGCTCGGCGTCCGGTATCCCAAATCGGACCCGGACGCACTGATTGCAGCTGCAGCCAAAGCGCAACCGGCATGGCGCGAAGCTGGTCCTAAAGCCTGGATCGGCGTGAGCCTCGAGATTCTTGCGCGCCTCAATCGGCTGAGCTTTGAGATCGGCTACAGCGTGATGCACACCACTGGTCAGGCATTCATGATGGCTTTCCAGGCGGGCGGTCCGCATGCGCAGGATCGCGCGCTCGAAGCCGTCACCTACGCGTGGGATCAGTTGCGCCGAATTCCCGCCACCGCTCACTGGGAAAAGCCGCAAGGTAAGAATCCGCCGCTCGCGATGCAGAAGCGCTTCAACATCGCTCCACGCGGAACAGGTCTCGTCCTCGGGTGCTGCACATTCCCGACGTGGAATGGTTACCCGGGCCTGTTCGCAGACCTGGCAACTGGCAACACTGTCATCGTCAAGCCGCACCCGGGCGCGATCCTGCCGCTCGCGATCACCGTGCGCGTCGCCCGCGACGTGCTGCGTGAAGCCGGTTTCGATCCGAACGTCGTGACCTTGCTCGCGACCGAACCAAACGACGGTGAACTGGTTCAGAACCTCGCACAGCGCCCGGAAATCAAGCTGATCGACTTCACGGGCAGTACGCAAAACGGCACCTGGCTGGAGCGCAACGCGCACCAGGCGCAGGTGTTCACCGAAAAGGCCGGCGTTAACCAGATCGTGATCGACTCCGTCGACGACATCAAAGCCGTCGCGCGTAACATCGCGTTCTCGCTGGCCCTGTACTCGGGCCAGATGTGCACTGCGCCACAAAACATCTATGTGCCGCGCGACGGCATTCGAACAGCCGAAGGCACGATCTCGTTCCAGGCCGTTGCCGACGCAATTGCCAGTGCTGTCCACAAACTCGGCTCGGACCCGGCCCGCGCTGTAGAACTGCTGGGCGCGATCCAGAACGAAGCGATCGAGCAGCGTATCGACGAAGCCCGCGATCTGGGACACGTTCTCGCGGACAGCCAGTCGCTAGAGCATCCGACATTCGCGGGCGCCCGCGTACGAACTCCTCTTGTGCTGCAACTCGATGCCGCGACCGACGAAGCGAAGTTCACGAAAGAATGGTTCGGCCCGATCTCCTTCGTGATCGCCACGGACTCGACTGCGCAGTCACTCGAACTTGCCGGCCGCATCGCCGCCGAACACGGCGCGCTCACTCTCTCCGTCTATAGCACGGACGACACGGTGATCGAGGCGGCCACGGAAGCTTCGATTCTTGGCGGCGTCGCGCTCTCCATCAATCTGACGGGCGGCGTTTTCGTCAATCAGTCGGCAGCGTTCTCCGACTTCCACGGCACGGGCGCCAACCCCGCTGCGAATGCCGCGCTCGCCGACGCTGCCTTCGTCGCGAATCGCTTCCGCGTTGTTCAAAGCCGGGTTCATGTTGAACCGAAGGCCGTCGCCGCATAAGTCGGCCGAACGATATAGGACGTTTGACCGACGTTTTGGCCTATAACTTCGGGCCGACTGAAACCGTGTCAGACGTCGAACTAACATGCAGTTCAAGGGCCGGCGCGCTTGCCGGTCCGCTCTCTTGCAGGAACCCCGACATGACCGACGCATTTATCTGTGACGCGATTCGCACTCCCTTCGGCCGGTACGGCGGCGCGCTCAAAGACGTCCGTGCCGACGATCTGGGCGCTGTCCCGATCAAGGCGCTGATCGAACGAAATCCAGGCGTGAATTGGCGCGCGCTCGACGACGTGATCTATGGTTGCGCCAATCAGGCGGGGGAAGATAACCGGAACGTGGCACGCATGTCAGCACTGCTCGCCGGCTTGCCGACAGACGCGCCCGGCGGCACGATTAACCGGCTGTGCGGATCAGGCATGGACGCGGTCGGCACGGCTGCCCGCGCGATCAGGGCTGGCGAGGCAAACCTGATGATTGCGGGCGGCGTCGAGAGCATGACGCGCGCGCCGTTCGTAATGAGCAAGGCAACATCGGCGTTCTCCCGGCAGTCGGAGATTCACGACACGACCATCGGCTGGCGTTTCGTCAACGCACAGATGAAGCGCGACTACGGCGTCGACTCGATGCCCGAGACGGCGGAAAACGTCGCCGTCGACTTCAATATCAGCCGGGCCGACCAGGACGCGTTCGCAATGCGCAGTCAGCAAAAAGCGGCCCGCGCACAACGCGATGGAACGCTCGCGCAGGAAATCGTGCCCGTCGAAATTCCGCAGAAGAAGGGCGAACCAATCCGCGTGACGCTCGACGAGCATCCGCGTGAAACGTCGCTCGAATCACTGGGCAAACTGAAGGGTGTCGTGCGGCCGGATGGCTCGGTGACGGCAGGCAACGCATCAGGCGTCAACGACGGTGCATGCGCACTTCTCATTGCCAGTCACACAGCGGCAGAACAGTACGGCCTGCGGCGGCGTGCTCGTGTGATCGGCATGGCGACGGCAGGCGTCGAGCCGCGCATCATGGGCATCGGGCCGGCGCCCGCCACGCAGAAGCTGCTCAAGCAACTGAATATGACGCTCGACCAGTTCGACGTGATCGAGCTCAACGAAGCGTTTGCGTCGCAAGGTCTGGCCGTTCTGCGTCAACTCGGTTTGCGCGACGACGATCCTCGCGTCAATCCCAACGGCGGTGCGATCGCGCTGGGGCACCCGCTCGGGGCGTCCGGCGCGCGCCTGATTACGACGGCGCTGTATCAGCTCGAGCGCACCAGTGGCCGTTACGCACTGTGCACGATGTGCATCGGCGTCGGACAGGGCATCGCACTCGCCATCGAGCGCGTCTGAGCGACCCGACACCCGAAACCGAATGGAGACGAGGAGACAAGCGATGCCCTATGAAGCCATCCGCGTAGACTTCGACGCTGCAACGCGCGTCGCGACGGTGACGCTGAACCGTCCCGACAAGCTGAACAGCTTCACGCGCGCCATGCATCGGGAACTGAACGCGGCGCTCGACGAAGTAGAAGCGGCCGCCGCGCGCGCGCTCATACTCACGGGCGCCGGCCGCGGCTTCTGCGCTGGCCAGGATCTGGCCGATCTCGATTTCACGCCGGGTGCCATGACGGATCTCGGCGACCTGATCGATCAACACTTCAATCCGTTGATCCGGCGTTTGCAAGCGCTTCCGCTGCCCGTCATCGCCGCCGTCAATGGTACGGCCGCAGGCGCCGGCGCGAATCTCGCGCTCGCCTGCGACCTCGTGCTGGCCGCACGCTCGGCGAGCTTCATCCAGGCGTTCGTGAAAATTGGCCTCGTGCCCGATTCCGGCGGTACGTGGTTCCTACCGCAACGCGTGGGCATGGCTCGCGCGTTGGGACTGGCGATCACGGGCGACAAGCTCAGCGCCGACAAGGCGGAAAGCTGGGGCCTTATCTGGAAGGCTGTGGACGACGGCGAACTGCAAGGCGCAGCGACCCAGCTCGCCGCGCAACTCGCGCAGCAGCCCACGCGCGCGATCGGGGCCATCAAGCAGGCGATGCGGTCGAGCGCAACGCAAACACTCGATCAGCAACTCGATCTCGAACGCGACATGCAGCGCGAACTCGGCGCATCGCATGACTACGCGGAAGGGGTCCGCGCGTTCATCGAAAAACGCGCGCCGCGCTTCGAGGGCCGCTGACATGTCCACGCAACCCAACCTGAGCAACCCGATGAAGCCCGACGAACTCGCCCGCGCGACTGCCGAAGCCATGTATGCGAACGACGCCTGCAGCAAGGCGCTCGGCATCGAGATTCTCGAAGTGCGCGCTGGCTACGCGCGCCTCCGGATGAGCGTACGGCCGGATTTCCTGAATGGCCATCAGATCTGTCACGGCGGTCTGATGTTCACGCTCGCCGATTCGGCATTCGCGTTCGCTTGCAACTCGTACAACATCAATACCGTCGCAGCGGGCTGCTCCATTGAGTTTTTGCGCCCTGTGCAAGGCGGCGACGTCCTGACTGCGGAAGCTATCGAGCAAACATTGAGCGGTCGCAACGGCATCTACGACATTCGCGTCACGAACCGCGCGAACGAAACCGTTGCGATGTTTCGCGGCAAGTCCGCGCAAATCAAAGGCACCGTGATCCGCGTCGACGACTGACAGGGAACGTCGCCTCTCACGTAATTGCGTCGCCGTTCGCGCGGCATCCTATTCTGAAAGCAAGGAGACATTCGATGACTACCCCGCTCCCGCTCGATCCCATCGAAAAGGCGAGTCGCGACGAGCTCGCCGCGCTACAGCTCGAACGGCTGAAATGGTCGCTCGCCCACGCCTATGAGAATTCCCCTGTCTATCGGCGCAAGTTCGATGAAGCGGGTGTGCATCCGTCGGAACTAAAGACGCTGTCCGACCTGTCGCGCTTCCCCTTCACTACGAAAAAGGACCTGCGCGACAACTATCCGTTTGGCCTGTTCGCCGTACCACAAGAACAGATCTCGCGTATTCACGCGTCGTCGGGAACGACAGGCAAGCCGACCGTCGTCGGCTATACCGCGCGCGATATCGACACCTGGGCGAATCTCGTCGCACGTTCGATCCGTGCGGCAGGCGCGCGGCGCGGCGACAAGGTGCACGTGAGCTACGGCTATGGCCTGTTCACGGGCGGGCTCGGCGCGCACTACGGCGCGGAACGCGCGGGCCTCACGGTCATTCCGTTCGGCGGCGGTCAGACCGAAAAACAGGTGCAGCTGATCCAGGACTTCCGTCCCGACATCATCATGGTGACGCCCAGCTACATGCTGTCGATCGCCGACGAACTGGAGCGCCAGGGTATCGATCCCAAGACGTGCTCGCTGCGCATTGGCATCTTTGGCGCGGAGCCCTGGACCAACGACATGCGCCGCGCAATCGAAGAACGGATGGGTATCGACGCCGTCGACATCTACGGCTTGTCCGAGGTAATGGGTCCGGGCGTGGCGTCCGAATGCGTCGAAACCAAAGACGGCCCGACGATCTGGGAAGACCACTTCTACCCCGAGATCATCGATCCCGAGACGGGCGAAGTATTGCCCGACGGCGAACTCGGCGAACTCGTGTTCACATCGCTGACGAAGGAAGCGTTGCCGATCGTCCGTTACCGCACGCGGGATCTCACGCGCCTGCTGCCCGGAACCGCGCGCACGATGCGCCGGATGGAAAAAATCACCGGTCGCTCGGACGACATGATGATCATTCGCGGCGTCAACGTGTTCCCGACGCAGATCGAAGAACTGCTGCTGAAGCAGCACGCGCTCGCGCCGCATTATCAGATCGTGCTGACCAAAGAAGGCCCGCTCGACGTGATGACGCTGAACATTGAACCTTGCCCGGAGACCGCGCCGGACACGGCCGCGCTGGACACCGCACGTAAAGCGCTGGCCTATGACATCAAGGCACTTATCGGCGTAACAGCGAACGTGGTGCTGCTAGGCGTGAACGGCATCGAGCGCTCGGTGGGTAAGGCGCGCCGCGTGATCGACAAGCGCAAGGCAGGCGCGTGACGCTCGACGCGCCGGCGAATCGCACAGTACCGGCGCACAAGAGCAAACAGCCCGACGGCAGTGACATAAACCGTCGGGCTGTTTCAGATCGGGCTATCCGCTGACCTAGGGCTCGGCACTCAGCATCACGGCCAGGGATCAAGACCCAGGATCAAGAATTAGGCAGCAACAGCCACATCCGGCCACCCTGCTTCATTTTCCCAGCCAGATCGCCCGCTTCGTCACCGAGTCCCCAGAAATAGTCGGCACGCACGCCGCCCTTGATCGCCGAACCCGTGTCCTGAGCAAACACCAGACGATTCATCGGTGCATTGGTCATCGGGCGCGTCGTCTGGAGGAAGACGGGCGTGCCGAGCGGGATCGCCGCCGGATCGACGGCAATCGAACGCTCCGGCGTCAGCGGCACGCCAAGCGCGCCAATCGGACCATCGGCACCCCCGCCAGGCGCAGGCTCGCTCGACGGCATCTCGCGGAAAAACACGAAGCGCGGATTCGTGTCGAGCAAGCCATCGACACGCGTCGGGTTTGCGCGCGCCCAAGCCTTGATGCCTTGCATGGTCGCCTGCGACGGCGTCAGTTCACCGCGATCGAGCAGCCATCGGCCAATGGACTTGTACGGCTGATTGTTCGTCCCGCCAAAGCCGACGCGCATCACGCTGCCGTCTTCCATCACGATGCGTCCCGAGCCTTGCACCTGCAGGAAGAAAGCCTCGATGGGATCGTCCACCCACACGAGTTCATTGCCGTTCAGCGCGCCCGAACGCTCGAGCTGCGCTCGCGCCGGCATCGCAGAACCGGGGCGGTACGCCGAAGGCCAACGGTACAAAGCCGTCTGATACACGCCATGACGGACGCGCGAACCGCGCAGCAGCGGCTCGTAGTAGCCTGTCACGAGTCCATCGAGCGTGCCGTCGGTGTTCGAAAACTGGAACGGCGTGAAGTAGGTCTCGAAGAAACTGCGGGCGCTCGCCACATCCAGGTCGTCAAGCATCAGCGCGGCCGCACAGGCGCGCCGCCACGTCGGCTGACTGGCGAGGCGCACACAGTTCTGGCGTAATGCCGCAGCCGCACCGATCAGTGAATCGTCCTGCCAGCCCGGCACCTGTCTCCAGGCGACAGGCGTCAGCCGCTGAGCGGCGATCTGGCCGGGTATGATCGCGGCACCTGTCGGCGGCGAAACGGATGGCCGCACCGCGCCGCCGCCGCCGCACGACGCAAGCAGTACGGCAAGCGACAGCGCTCCCGTCCAGGCCGCGGCCCGGCGGGCAAAGCGCATACAATGATTGTTCTCGATGGAAACTGCCATGTCTGATCTGCTCGACGAATATCCGATGCTCATCTTCGCGCTGGAGTCGCTCCTGGCGCTTTCCCTGCTGATTTTCATCGTTGTGTGGACAGCGTCCGGCAAGAAAAAGAATGCCGCACGCCAGAAGCAGGACGCAAAACAGGTCCCGCCGCAGCAGCAACCGCGTCGCTGACTGACAGCGCGCGGCGTCTGATGTTCAGCGCGCACTCAATGCAGCGTGCGTGGCATGCGCAGAACGAATTCCGGTACGGGCGCGTCCCAACGTTCGCCATCCTCCGCCACGCAAAAATACTCGCCGCGCATCGTCCCCACGGGCGTCGCGATCACTGCATAGCTCGTGTATTCGAACTGCTCGCCCGGCTTCAGCAACGGCTGATGCCCGACGACACCCAGCCCTTTCACTTCCTGAACGCGATTTTCGCTATCCGTAATGACCCAGTGACGCGCGATCAGTTGCGCGGCAACCTGGCCGGTATTGCGGATGGTGAGCGTGTAGGCGAAAGCGTATTTCCGATGCTCCGGGTCCGACTCCTCGGCGATATACCGAACCTGAGAGGACACGCTGAATTCGTACTGGCTCATGCTGATTCCGATGGTGAGCAAAGCGCGCAATCGATCCGCGCAAGGCTGTGTGCGGGCGGCTCGGCGCGAATAAGCGGCGCGCCGGCACAGGCGTTGACATGGTTTGGCATTCTGCTTGATGCGGCGCAGGCCCGCAACCGCATCGGCAAGCCGGGCAAGACGCCGGAACATGGCGAAAGCCAGGCCGCGCCGAAGGCCGCGGCGCGCCGGCCGGCGCTAAAATAGCGGTTTTCCGTCTCCCGCCCATCCCACGCCATGACTCAATTCCGCATCGCTCCCAGCATTCTGTCCGCCGACTTCGCGCGGCTCGGCGAAGAAGTCCGCAACGTCGTCGCCGCGGGCGCCGACTGGATTCACTTCGACGTGATGGACAACCACTACGTGCCGAACCTGACGATTGGCCCGCTCGTGTGCGAGGCGATCCGCCCGCACGTGCAGGTCCCCATCGACGTGCATCTGATGGTACGCCCCGTCGACCGCATCGTGCCCGACTTCGCGAAGGCCGGCGCGAACGTGATCAGCTTCCATCCGGAAGGCTCGGATCACATCGACCGCACGTTGTCGCTGATCCGCGACCACGGCTGCAAGGCAGGCCTCGTGTTCAACCCCGCCACGCCGCTGAATTATCTCGATCACGTGATGGACAAGGTCGATCTCGTGCTGATCATGTCGGTGAATCCGGGCTTCGGCGGGCAGTCCTTCATTCCCGAAGCGCTGAACAAGCTGCGCGAAGCGCGCGCAAAAATCGACGCATACAAGGAAAAGACCGGCCGCGAGATTCATCTCGAAGTGGACGGCGGCGTGAAAGCCGACAACATCGCGGAAATTGCGGCGGCGGGCGCGGATACCTTCGTGGCCGGCTCGGCGATCTTCGGCCACCCCGACTACAAGACGATCATCGACAAGATGCGCGGCGCACTGGCATCGGTTGGGCGCTGAGATGGAAACGACGCCTCGTTACCCCGCTCCCGCCTTCACGGCCGGGAAGATTCGCGCGGCGATCGTCGATCTCGACGGCACGATGGTCGATACCGCCGACGACTTCACCGCGTCCCTGAACGGCATGCTCGCCCAGTTCGACGCGGAGGAAACTTCGCGCGAAGAGGTGATGGACTACGTCGGCAAGGGCTCCGAGCATCTGATTCGCAGCGTACTGGCGCCCCGCTTCGAAGCCGATCTGGCGCAATCACGCTTCGACGAAGCGCTCGCGATCTACCAGGAGGAGTACGCGAAGATCAACGGCCTGCACACGCGGCTCTATCCCGATGTCGAGGCAGGGCTGATTGCATTGCGCGATGCGGGATTGAAGCTGGCTTGTGTAACCAACAAGCCGCATCGCTTTGCGACGCAGTTGCTCGAACATCATGGGCTACTGCAGTACTTCGCGGTCGTGCTGGGCGGCGACAGCGTCGCGGCGAAAAAGCCCGATCCGCTGCCCATGCTCACCGCCTGCAAGGCGCTCGGCGTGTCGCCCGAAGAAGCCGTCGCGATCGGCGATTCGCAGAACGATGCGTTCGCGGGCCGCGCGGCCGGCATGGCGACGCTGACCGTCCCGTATGGCTACAATCACGGCGAATCTGTTCAAACTATAAAATCCGATGGTATAGTTGTGTCGCTGTTGGGCGCCGCCAAGGCAATCGCAGCGCACAATGCAGTAAAATGAGCGCCGACCCAAGCAGCACCAATCACTGACTTAACTAAAGTCTTCTCTCATGTTTCTGAATAAAAAACGGAGTCTGAGCACGATCGACCGGGGAGCCTGGCCCTGGCGTCGCTGGTCGCGCTGATACCTCGCCCGAGGTACGCTGAAGCTCGTCTTTGGCACCCGTTTTTTACTTCGCTGCGCTCACGCGCTTTTCCGAATCGCCGGTTTGACCGGCACGCTACCGTTGCACTGAGTTTCAGCTAGCCGTCGTGTACCTTGCGTACTATCGTCGTGCTGAGAAGCCGTGCATGCGTTCGGGAAAGCGCGCGCCGGTCTCCAAACCTGTGACGAGCACATTCGACCGGTAACGCAGCCCCCGCTTTGTCCGACGCACGCAGCGCACGGACGCACGAACAGGATCGGAACATGACCGAACTCGAATTTCAGTCCCTCGCGAACGAGGGCTACAATCGCATCCCGCTGATCGCCGAAGCGCTGGCCGACCTCGAAACGCCGCTCTCGCTGTACCTGAAGCTCGCGCAAACCGAGCGCAACGGCGCGAACTCGTTTCTGCTCGAATCGGTGGTGGGCGGCGAACGCTTTGGCCGCTACTCGTTCATCGGCCTGCCGGCTCGCACGCTGATCCGCACGCATGACGGCGTGACGGAAGTCGTGAAAGACGGCAAGGTCACCGAAACACACGACGGCGATCCGCTCGAATTCATCCAGCAGTTCCAGGGCCGTTTCAAGGTCGCGCTACGCCCGGGCCTGCCGCGTTTCGCGGGCGGTCTTGCCGGTTATTTCGGCTACGACGCCGTGCGTTACATCGAGAAGAAGCTCGCACACACCGCCCCGCCAGACGACCTGAACCTGCCCGACATTCAACTGCTGCTGACGGAAGAAGTCGCCGTCATCGACAACCTCGCGGGCAAGCTGTACCTCGTGATCTACGCCGATCCGACGACGCCCGAAGCGTACACGCGCGCCAAGCAGCGTCTGCGCGAACTGAAGCAGCGCCTGCGTACGACGGTGCAGCCGCCCGTCACGTCGGCGAGCGTGCGTACCGAAATTTTCCGCGAGTTCAAGAAAGACGATTACCTTGCCGCCGTGCGCAGGGCGAAGGAATACATCGCGGCAGGCGAGCTGATGCAGGTGCAGGTCGGCCAGCGTCTGACGAAACCGTATCGCGACAACCCGCTGTCGCTTTACCGCGCGCTGCGTTCGCTGAATCCGTCGCCGTATATGTATTACTACAACTTCGGCGAGTTTCATGTGGTCGGCGCGTCGCCGGAAATTCTCGTGCGTCAGGAAAAGCGCAACGAAGACCGCATCGTCACGATCCGGCCGCTCGCCGGCACGCGTCCGCGCGGCAATACGCCCGAGCGCGATGCCGAACTCGCAACCGAACTCCTCAACGATCCGAAGGAAATCGCCGAACACGTGATGCTGATCGACCTCGCGCGTAACGATGTCGGCCGTATCGCGCAGATCGGTTCGGTGTCCGTGACCGACAAGATGGTGATCGAAAAATACTCGCATGTGCAGCACATCGTCAGTTCCGTCGAGGGCACGCTGAAGCCGGGCATGACCAATTTCGACGTGCTGCGCGCGACGTTCCCGGCGGGCACGCTGTCGGGCGCGCCGAAGGTTCGCGCGATGGAACTGATCGACGAACTCGAACCCGTGAAGCGCGGACTCTACGGCGGCGCGGTCGGCTACCTGTCGTTCACGGGCGAGATGGACCTCGCAATCACGATCCGCACGGGCGTGATCTGCAACGGCAATCTGTACGTGCAGGCGGCAGCGGGCGTGGTCGCGGACTCGGTGCCCGAATCCGAATGGCAAGAGACCGAGAACAAGGCGCGCGCCGTGCTGCGCGCCGCCGAGCAAGTGCAAGACGGCCTCGATAGCGACTTCTGACGGGAGACTGACCATGCTGCTGATGATCGACAACTACGACTCGTTCACCTATAACCTGGTCCAGTACTTCGGCGAACTCGGCGAAGACGTGCGGACCTATCGCAACGACGAAATCACGCTAGACGAGATCGCGAAGCTCAACCCCGAGCGCATTTGTCTCTCGCCAGGACCGAGCAATCCGCAACACGCGGGCATCACGCTCGACGTGCTGCGCGAATTCTCCGGCAAGTACCCGATTCTCGGCGTGTGCCTCGGCCATCAGGCGATCGGCGAAGCATTCGGCGGTCGCGTGGTGCGCGCGCAGACCATCATGCACGGCAAGGTGAGCCAGATCGAAACCGACTGCAAAGGCGTATTCGCCGACCTGCCGAAGCACTTCACCGTCACGCGCTATCACTCGCTGGCAATCGAGCGCGAATCGCTGCCCGACTGCCTCGAAGTGTCGGCGTGGACCGACGACGGCGAAATCATGGGCGTGCGTCACAAGACGCTGCCTGTCGAAGGCGTGCAGTTCCATCCGGAATCGATCCTGTCGGAACACGGCCACGCGTTGCTCGAAAACTTCGTGAAGCAGTCGAAGGCTGCGGCACGTAGCGCTTAAACAAGGAGACGCGACAATGATTACGCCCCAGGAAGCGCTGCAACGCACGATCGAGCACCGCGAAATCTTCCACGACGAGATGCTGCACCTGATGCGCCTCATCATGCGCGGCGACATGTCGCCCGTGATGGCGGCCGCGATCATCACGGGGCTGCGCGTCAAAAAAGAGACCATCGGCGAGATCACCGCGGCCGCCACGGTGATGCGCGAATTCGCTCGTCACGTCGAAGTTCAGGACAATTCGAACTTCGTCGACATTGTCGGTACGGGCGGCGACGGCTCGCACACGTTCAATATCTCGACGGCGACGATGTTCGTGACGGCGGCAGCGGGCGCAAAAGTCGCGAAGCACGGCAATCGCGGCGTGTCGAGCAAGTCGGGCAGCGCAGACGTGCTCGAAGCGCTCGGCGTCAACATCGACTTGCAGCCGGAACAGGTCGCTGCATCGATCGCCGAAACGGGCATGGGCTTCATGTTCGCGCCGAACCATCACCCCGCGATGAAAAACATCGCGCCCGTGCGCCGCGAACTCGGCGTGCGGACCATCTTCAACATCCTCGGTCCGCTGACGAACCCGGCCGGCGCGCCGAACCAGTTGCAAGGCGTGTTTCACCCGGACCTGGTCGGCATTCAGGTTCGCGTGATGGAGCGTCTCGGCGCAAATCACGTGCTGGTCGTGTATGGTATGGACGGCATGGATGAAGTGTCGCTGGGCGGCGCGACGCTGGTCGGCGAACTGCGCGACGGCCAGGTGCGCGAGTACGAGATTCACCCCGAGGACTTCGGCATGCAGATGGTGTCGAACCGCACGCTGAAAGTCGCGGACGCGACGGAATCGAAAGCGTTGCTGCTCGAGGCGCTTGGCAACAAACCGGGTGTCGCGCGCGAAATCGTCACGCTGAACGCGGGCACCGCGCTGTACGCGGCGAACGTCGTGGCGTCGATTGCAGATGGCCTGCAGCTGGCCCGCGAAGCGATCGCGAGCGGCAAGGCGCGTGCGAAGGTCGACGACCTGGTCCGCTTCACGCAACAGTTCAAGAAATAAACGGGATTGACATGAGCGATATTCTCGACCGCATCATCGGGGTCAAGCGTGAAGAAGTGCGCGCCGCGCAGCAAAGCGCGCCGCTCGAAGAATTGCGCCTGCAGGCATCGTCGCGCGATCTGCGCGATTTCGTCGGCGCGATTCGCGCGAAGCATGAAGCAGGTCTCGCCGCCGTGATCGCCGAGGTCAAGAAGGCGAGCCCGTCGAAAGGCGTGCTGCGCGAAAACTTCGTCCCCGCCGAGATCGCGCGTTCGTACGCGAAGCACGGCGCGGCGTGCCTGTCCGTGCTGACCGACGTGCAGTTCTTCCAGGGCAGCGCGCAATATCTGGAAGAGGCACGCGCCGCTTGCAATCTGCCCGTTCTGCGCAAGGATTTCATCGTCGATCCGTACCAGATCCTCGAAGCGCGCGCGATGGGCGCCGACGCGATCCTGCTGATCGTCGCGGCACTCGAACTTTCGCAGATGCAGGACCTCGAAGCGTACGCGCATTCGCTCGGCCTCGCGGTGCTGGTGGAAGTGCACGACAAGGACGAACTGGTCGACGCGCTGACGCTGAAGACGCCGCTGATGGGCGTGAACAACCGCAATCTGCGCACCTTCGAAACCTCGATCGACACCACGCTCGGCCTGCTGGACATGATGCCGGACGACCGCATCGTCGTGACCGAGTCGGGCATCCTGTCGCGCGGCGACGTCGAGCGGATGCGCGCGATGGACGTGAATTCGTTCCTCGTCGGCGAAGCGTTCATGCGCGCCGAAGAACCGGGCGCGGAGCTTGCGCGGATGTTCTTCTGATTCTCACCAGCTTAGAGCGAGCCACGCGATGGGCATGGAACACGAGATCAAGCTGTCGCTGCCGACCGGTCAGGTCGGCGCCGCGACGCAATGGTTGATTCAACGCGCCGGTAGCAAGGGCCGCACGATCACGCTCGAAAACAGCTATTACGACACGCCGTCGCTGACGCTCGCGCGCGCGAAAAGCGCGGTGCGCGTGCGCCGCACGCCGGACGGCTGGCTGCAGACGTACAAGACGGTGGGCACGTCTAGTGGCGGCTTGCACAGCCGGCACGAGTGGGAAATGCCCATCGGGGGCAACGCGCTCGAAATCGACGCGCTGCTGGCAGCCTGTGACGACGAACCGTCGAAAGAAGCGTTGCGCAGCGCGCGTGACGAGCTCATTCCGCTGTTCAGCACCAATTTCTCGCGGACCATCTGGCATGTGCGTATAGAAGGTGCGGATGTCGAGGCAGCCATCGACCAGGGCGAGGTCGTCGCAGACGTGAACGGCGAAACGCGACGCGCACCGATCTGCGAAATCGAACTGGAACTGAAGCACGGTGACGCAGGCGCGCTGAACGCATTGTCGGCGGAACTTGCGCAAGCCGTGCATGGCTTGCGTCCCGATGACGTGAGCAAGGCACAGCGCGGCTATCGTCTGCGTGAAAGCGGCTCGCAATAAGCGGCTCGCACAATAAACGGCGACGGCGGAGAACCGGCGTGTGAACGTGCAGAACCTTGAGCGCGCGCCAGTTTGCTGCCACACTAGCCCGCCATGAATTCCGCAAAACGCTCTCAGCTCCCGCCGACGCAGCCGTCGCTCTTTACCGACGACGACAGCGCCCCCTCTCCCGCCACTGGTTTTCAGACGCTCGAATCCCAATTCGAAGCCCTGCCGCCGGCGTGGCACGCGCATCTCAAACCGTTTATCGATAGCGACACGTACGCGCCGCTATGCCAGTTCGTCGATGGCGAACGCGCGTCCGGCAAGACTGTCTATCCCGCCGACGTATTCCGTGCGCTGCGGCTCACGAGTCCCGACGACGTCAAGGTCGTGATTCTCGGCCAGGACCCGTATCACGGCGAAGACCGCGGCACGCCGCAGGCGCACGGACTCGCGTTTTCAGTGCCGCCTTCGGTGCGGCCGCCGCCGTCGCTGCGCAACATCTTCAAGGAAATCGCCACGAGCCTCGGCCACGAGGCGCCGCAACACGGCTGTCTCGATGCGTGGGCGCGACAAGGCGTGCTGCTGCTCAACACGGTGCTGACCGTCGAACGCGATCGCGCCGCGAGTCACGCGAAGCGCGGCTGGGAAAAATGCACCGACACGCTGATCCACGAACTCGCGATGCGTCACGATGGGCTCGTGTTCATGCTGTGGGGCGCACATGCGCAAGCCAAACGCGCGCTGCTCGGCGGCAAGTCGCATTGCGTGCTGGAAGCGCCGCACCCGTCGCCGCTGTCCGCGCATCGCGGATTTCTCGGCTGCCGGCATTTCGCGCTCGCCAACGAATTTCTCGAAGCGCACGGCCGTCAGCCCATCGACTGGCGTTTGCCGGAGACGGGCGAAGTGTTCGCCTGACACGCAAGCCGACCCGCGCACGTCCCCAAAAAGAAAACGCCACGGAATTGTGTTCCGTGGCGTTTTGTTTTGCCGTCGCGATACGGCCGATCACCGTATCGAAGAGCAGGCGGCCAGCCGGATGGCTCACCGCATAACCGTTTCAGACGGATCAGGCAGCAGCGATCGCTTCGCGCGCGCCGGCCAGTGCCGCGTTTGCTGCGTCGGGGCCCATGTTCAGGCCTTCCGCGTAGATGAAGTTCACGTCCGTCATGCCAAGGAAGCCGAGGAACGTTTTCAGATAAGGCGTCTGCGAATCGCCCGGCGTACCGAGGTACTTGCCGCCGCGTGCCGACACCACGAACACCTTCTTGCCCGTCACGAGGCCTTCCGGACCGTTCGCGCCGTACTTGAACGTGATGCCAGCGCGTGCGATGAAGTCGAAGTACGTCTTCAGTTGCGACGAGATGCCGAAGTTGTACAGCGGCGCACCGATCACGACGATGTCGGCGGCTTGCAGTTCGGCGATCAGCGCTTCGCTGCGCGCTGCGATCGCTTGCTGCTCGGCCGTGCGCTGCTCGGCCGGCGTGAAGAACGCGCCGAGGATCGCGTCGTCGAGGTGGGGCAGCGCGTCTTCGTGCAGATTGCGGACGACGACTTGCGCGCCCGGATTCGATTGTTGCAGCTTCGCCGTCAGTTCGTTGGCCAGCAGCGTCGATTGAGCGCCTTGCGAGCGAGCCGACGAGTTGATTTGCAGGATCGTGGTCATCTGTGACTCCAGTAGGGGGCGCGCTGTGTTGCGCGAGTGGAGCCATTGTGTTTTTTTACCCGCCCGGGAAAAAGTAGCGCGGCAGCGACGGATTGTTGCAACGGTAGAACAATCCGCCGCCGGGAATCTCGCCGCGCCGGGTGGCTCGGCGAGCACTTATTTGTCTGTTACTTGCCGCCCAGCCAGCGTTTGCGGGCCGTCACGGCCGCCGCGCGCTTATCGTTCGCGGTGAGCTTGTAGCGCGAGACTTCCGGTCCGTCCAGCTTGACCTGCGCGACGCGCAGCTCGTCGCGCCGGAACGCGTGCACCTCGACCTTCGCGCCGGGCTGGTAGCGCGACAGCAGCGCGTCGAGGTTCGAGCCCGTCACGCGCAGGCCGTCGATGGCAATCAGCACGTCGCCCGCCGACAGGCCAGCCTTCTGCGCCGCGCTGCCGTCATGAACGGCCGCCAGCGTGCAGTCCGCGCCGCCGCGCACGCGCGCGCCGAGCGACGGCTTGCCCTTCGGATCGACGTCCGCTTCGAGCGTCACGCCGAACGAAGCGAGCAGCGTGTCGAGCGGCAGATCGCGCGTGCCGCGCACGCCGTCCGCGAAAAGCTCCGACAGGTCCGCGCCCGTCGCCTCGGCGAACAGCGCCTCGACGTCGGCTTCCTCGATGCCCTGCGCCTTGCCGTTGTAGAAGTCGCGACCGTAGCGCTGCCACAGCAGGCGCATCACGTCGTCGAGCGATTTGCGGTTCTGCGTTTGCGCGCGAATCGTCAGATCGAACGCGAGCGCGACCAGCGAGCCCTTCGTGTAATAGCTGACGATCGCATTCGCGGCGTTTTCGTCCTGACGGTAGTACTTCACCCATGCGTCGAACGAGCTTTCGGCGACCGTCTGCTTCAGGCGTCCGCTGCCGCGCAGCACGCCGCCGATCGTCTTGCCGAGCAGCGTGAAGTAGTCGGTATCCTTGATCAGGCCGCTGCGCACGAGCATCAGATCGTCGTAGTACGACGTGAAGCCTTCGAACAGCCACAGCAGCGACGTGTAATTTTCTTGCGTCAGATCGTACGGCGCGAACACGGCGGGCTTGATGCGCTTCACGTTCCACGTGTGGAAGTATTCGTGGCTGCACAGGCCGAGATACGTGCGATAGCCGTCCGTCGTCTCGTCGCGGCCTTCGACGGGCAAATCCCCGCGATTGCAGATCAGCGCCGTCGATGCGCGATGCTCCAGCCCGCCGTAGCCATCGGTGACGGCTTGCGTCATGAAGACGTAGCGGTCCATCGGCGCCTTTTTCGAGCGCGGCTCGAACAGCGCGATCTGCGCTTCGCACACGCGCTTCAGATCCGCCGACAGCCGCGTCATGTCCAAACTCGTCACGCGCCCGGCGATCACGATGTCGTGCGGCACGCCGTGCGCCTTGAACGTCGCGAGCTCGAATTCGCCGAGCGTGACGGGATGATCGATCAGCTCGTCGTAGTTCTGCGCGCTGTACTCGCCAAAGCCGTAGCGCTTCGTGCCGCGCGCTTCCGTCAGTGCCGTCGCCACGCGCCAGTTGCGGAACTGAGGACCGGCCGGCTTCTGGATATCGACGACGCAGGGCGCATCCTCGAACCCGAGCGGCGACAGAAACACGCTCGTGCCGTTGAAGAAGCCCGTGGTGTCGTCGAGATGCGCGGCCCGCACCGACAGGTCCCAGGCGTAGACCTCGTAGCGCAGCGTCAGCGCGCCCTTGACGGGCGCCGCCTGCCACGCGTGCTTGTCGGTCTTTTCGAGCCGCACCTTGCGGCCCGCGTCGTTGAACGCGCGCAGCGTGACGATATTGCGCGCGAACTCGCGGACCATATAGCTGCCGGGAATCCACACGGGCAGCATGAAGCGCTGGCCCGACGGATCGGGCTCGGCGACGGTCACGGTGACTTCGAAAAGATGGGCGGCGGGTTGCTTCGGTACGATGGTGTAGCGGATCGGCTTCATCGGCGCTCGTGTGTGGAAACTCGTGAAGAAAACGACAGGAGGCGCCGCGCGCCTCCTTTCAAACAGATTCGGACGATGGGTGCAGTTCAGCGCACCGACGACAACGCCTTGTCCAGTTCGTCCGCCGGCACGGCGCCCGGCAGGCGGCGGCCATCCGCGAGGAACACGGTGGGCGTGCCGCTGACGTTCATCGACTGCCCGAGCGCGAGGTTCTTGTCGATCGCGGCCGTGTCGCAGGTGCCCGCGGCGGTCGGCGCGCGGTGATCCTGCATCCAGGCTTCCCATGCCTTCGCGCGGTCCGACGAACACCAGATCGACTTCGACTTCACCGTCGAGTCCGGCGACAGAACGGGATACAGGAACGTGTAGACGGTGATGTTATCCATCGACTTCAACGTCGTTTCGAGCTGCTTGCAGTACGGGCAGTTCGGATCGGAGAACACGGCGATCTTGCGGCTGCCATTGCCCTTCACCACTTTCACCGCGTTCGCGAACGGCAGGCTCGCGAAATCGATGCGGTTGGTTTCGGACAGGCGCGCTTCCGTCAGATTCTTGCGTGTCTTGGCGTCGATCATGTCGCCGAGAATCAGATGGTCGCCCGTCGCGTCGCTGTAGACGATCTGCGAGCCGAGGTTCACCTCGTAAAGCCCGTCGATCGGCGACTTCGACACGCTCTTGATGGTCGCTTCGCTCAGACGCGATTGCAGCGTCGACTTGAGCTTGTCGGTGGTCTGGTCGGCCTGCGCCGAACAGCCGAGGCCGATAGTCGCGGCGGCCAGCGCCAACGCGGCGAGACGGATACGTTTCTTCATGCTGCTGCTCCTGATTCGGTTCGGCGCGCGGCCCGTTTGCCGCTCGTCTGCGCCTGTGTTCAAGTTCTGCGCGGGTTTCCGGTTGTGTGCCGGTGTGTTCCCTCTTGCATCGATGCGTGTGGGGGTGCATCAGGCGGTGCTGCGCAGATGGTATGCCTTGCGGTCGATCCTGTCAGATCGCGCGCGCCGCCGTGCCGTTCCACCAGGCACGCGGCTGGCGCATTGTTCAGCCCAGCGCCGCCGAGACCAGCCAGCGTTTGACCAGCGGCTGCGCGCCAACGAATGCCATGCCCGTGTTGCGAACCGCGCGCGCGATATTGCCCGGCAGCCCGAACAGCTTCTGCAGGCCGTCGGTGGCGATGGTGAGCGCGCGGATGTCTTCGCTGCGCGAGCGCTCGTAGCGGCGCAACAGCACCGTGTCGCCGATATCGCGGAACGCCTCTTTCTTCACGATCACGTCCACCAGCGACGCCACGTCGCGCAAGCCCAGATTCATGCCCTGCCCCGCGAGCGGATGGATCAGGTGCGCGGCATCGCCGACCAGCGCGACGCGCGGTGCGACCAGCCGGTCGACGGTTTGCAGCGCGAGCGGAAAGCCCTGGGCGGGCGTCACGCATTCGAGCGTGCCGAGCGCGCCCATCGTCGCCCGTTCGACTTCCGCCGCGAGTTGCGCGGGATCGAGCTTGACGAGAGTGTTCGCGTGATCGGTCATCGCCGACCAGACCAGCGACACATGGCCGTCCGGCAGCGGCAGCAGCGCGATGATCTCGCCGTCGCGGAACCACTGATACGCAGTCTCGCCGTGCGGCCGCCCGGCCTTGAAGTTCGCGACGACGCCCGTCTGCCGGTAGTCGCGCCGGTTGACCTTCGCGCCGATCTGCGCGCGCACCCAGGAATGCGCGCCGTCCGCGCCGACCACGAGATCCGCTTCGAGCACGTTGCCATTCGCGAGACCGATGGTCGCGCCGCCCGTCTTGACGTCGAGCCCCTGCGCCCGAGTGTCCAGCCACGTGAGGTTGGGCTGGAAGCGCAGTGCGGCGTCCAGCGCCTGTTCGATCAGCGACGACTCGGCGATCCACGCGAGTTGCGGCACGGACGCCTGAAACGCCGAGAAATGCAGTTCAGCGTGTGCGTCGCCGTAGACGCGCATGTCGTAGACGGGCGCGAGCCGCGCCGTGTCGAGCGCCTGCCAGACGCGCAGACGTTCGAGCAGCGCCTGCGAACTCGCGGATAGCGCGTAGACGCGCGAATCGAATACGGCGCCGGCGGGCAGCGGCTGACAATGCTGCGCGAGCAATGCGACGCGCAGGCCGCTTTGCGTGAGCGCAAGCGCCGCCGTCTTGCCGACGAGCCCGCCGCCGATCACGGCGACGTCGAAGGACTGATGGTGAGCATTCATCCGGCCATTATAGCTGTGAGGGGTGCCGGGGACGGATCGGCGGAACAGGCTTTACGCGCGGTTTCGGCGTTGTTTGAGCAGTGATTGATGCAGATCGGGCACAAGTCTCGTCGATTGCGGACTGCATATGCACGCGCTCGCGCAGCGAACGACGCGCGCCGCAGCTTCTCCCGCTGCCGCGAGCGCGTCGCCGGACAGGGTTACAATTGCGGTTTTCGGTTATCCGACACCTTCGGCGCGCGTTTGCAGCGCGGCGGGTGTCTTGCGACAGTCCGCCTGTGCCGCATGTTTTCGGCGCGTGCTTCTTGCACATGCCCGGCGCCAGCGGACTTGCGGGCCGCGGCCAGCATCGCGCCGCGCCACATGTAGCCCGCGCTCCGTTTGCCGAAGCCTGTCACCACCTGATTTTGTAGAGAACCTTCATGAGCCTCAAATGCGGCATCGTCGGCCTGCCTAACGTCGGCAAGTCCACCCTGTTCAATGCGCTGACCAAGGCGGGCATCGCCGCCGAAAACTATCCGTTCTGCACGATCGAGCCGAACGTCGGCGTGGTCGAAGTGCCGGATGCGCGTCTGACGGCGCTCGCGGGCATCGTCAAGCCTGAGCGCATCGTGCCCGCCGTGGTCGAGTTCGTCGACATCGCGGGTCTGGTGGCGGGTGCAAGCAAGGGCGAAGGCCTCGGCAACCAGTTCCTCGCGAACATCCGTGAAACGGATGCGATCACGCACGTCGTGCGCTGCTTCGAGGACGAGAACGTGATTCACGTCGCGGGCAAGGTCGATCCTGTGTCGGACATCGAAGTGATCAACACGGAACTCGCGCTCGCCGACCTCGCGACGGTCGAAAAGGCGCTCACGCGCTATGCGAAGGCCGCGAAGTCCGGCAACGACAAGGAAGCGGTGAAGCTCGCTGCCGTGCTGGAAAAGGTTCGCGGGCAACTGGACCAGGCGAAGCCGGTTCGCGGGCTCGACCTGACGGAAGAAGAGCGTCTGCTGATCAAGCCGTTCTGCCTGATTACGGCCAAGCCGGCCATGTACGTCGCGAACGTCAAGGAAGACGGCTTCGAGAACAATCCGCACCTCGACGCAGTGCGCAAGTACGCCGAAACGGAAAATGCGCCGGTGGTCGCCGTGTGCGCGGCGATCGAAGCGGAAATCGCCGATCTTGCCGATGAAGACAAGGAAGTGTTCCTCGCCGACATGGGCATGGACGAGCCGGGCCTGAACCGTGTGATTCGCGCGGGCTTCAAGCTGCTCGGTCTGCAGACGTATTTCACGGCGGGCGTGAAGGAAGTGCGCGCGTGGACGATTCATGTGGGCGATACCGCGCCGCAGGCGGCGGGCGCGATTCACACGGACTTCGAACGCGGGTTTATTCGCGCGCAGACGATCGGCTTTGACGATTACATCCAGTTCAAGGGCGAGCAAGGCGCGAAGGAAGCGGGCAAGATGCGCGCGGAAGGCAAAGAGTACGTCGTGCATGACGGCGACGTGATGAACTTTTTGTTCAACGTCTAAGGTCTAAGCAAAACTGGCCGTCCAGCGTAAACCGCGCCGCGCCAGCCAAGCCCGCAAACCCTTGTGGTTGCGGGCTTTTTTGTTGCCATGCGGTGCCGGCAACCGCCCGCCGCATCCACAAAAAACCGTATACAAGGCGGTATATATTAGGGGCACAAACCTCAAAACCGTATACGGCAGCCACCATGCCCAAGCTTAACGACACGCAATGCCGCAACGCCAAGCCGCGCGTAGGCCACAACGGTGAAGCGACGCCTATACGGCTTGCGGACGGTAACGGGCTGTTTCTCGAGGTGAAATCCAAGGGAGCCGGTGTCTGGCGCTATCGGTTCGAACTCAACGGCAAAGCTGGCATATATACCCTCGGCCGCCGCTATGCCGCATATCGCCCCAAGAGTGGCAAGCAATATCAGATCGCTGACTCTGACAAAGGGGACCAACTGTCGCTGAAAAGTTCAGGCGACCATGCTGGCGATTTGTTTCGCAACCTATCTAAGGAATGCGAAGGAATTCTCCGAATCGAAGTCAGGTTGCGACGCGCTGAACTTCACAAGCCCTGCGCCACCCCTCCACGCCATCCCTCGCTTCACAATGCCTCACGACACTTCACTACGCGTCACTTCACATCACCACGCATCACCACACCTCACAAAGCCAGAAGACCGGAACCACAAACCCGCTATCTTTTGGGAAATATATCATTAAAATTCAATGACTTATCTGTCATAGCCCAAAACTATTTCCGCGATATCGCGCCGGTCGCTGCTAGATATCGGGGAAATTTTCCATCCGACACTAGACATTCTCCGATCGATCCAGTAAATTCGAGCATAACCCTCAAAGGAGGCCGGAATGTCCGATCCAATTCAACTTGCAATAGCCAAGCTACAGGCGAAATTGCTCGACCAGGAGCGGGCTGTGGCCAAGACCAAAATGGTCATCAACGAACTCTGCGAGATCGAAGGGTTGCCGCTGTTGTACGAGCTTGAAGAAAAGCAAACGCAGGGCACCGCGAACCTTGCGATTCGGTCAGACCAGTTCTATGGTCAACCGCTCGCGGCTGCGATACGAGCAATTCTGGAGTTGCGTAGAAAGCTGGATAAAGGGCCCGCAACGGTAAACGAGATTTATGCAGCCCTGATCGAAGGCGGGTTCGCCTTCGACACGCGCAACGAAGACAATGCCAAACGAGGGTTACGGATCAGCCTGTCGAAGAATTCCGTAACTTTTCATCGCTTGCCGAACGGCAAATTTGGCTTGCTTGAATGGTATCCGGCGGCAAAAACTAAGCGGCCGGCGAAAAACGGCAGTGGGGCCGATGAGGAAGATCTCAGCGGCGATGCGACGCCGGACGAGAACGAAGAACAGGATCAGACCGAACGGCCCACCGAGGCCACGGAAGGCGAAGACAACTGATGGCGAGCTGCGGAGAGCACGACATGTCATAGAAAGTAAGAAGCCCCGACGCAAAACTCTGGCAGGAGTTCAGCGTCGAGGCTTGCTTGGCACAGACCGGCTAGCAACCGGCCTTGGAGCATAAGCGCTCCAGGTGAATGAGGGCGACCCAAGCACCTGCACCGTCTGGTTAGGACAACCTGAGTGTATACCACTTAGGTACCGCAGGCAAACGACTGCCCTCCAATCCATTTCGATTGGAGGTGCCGCCATGCGCGGACTTACCACGATGAAAACCGTCTATGTGACGGCATACACTCGGTTCCGATTCGGTCGGGTCGAACATGTATGCCAGCACTGGCGGTCACATCCCGGTCAGTTGAGTCTCTTCGACTAACCCGGGAAGCAGTTGGTGCTGGACACCAAGTGCTTAACAACGGAGGGGCACAGACGATTGTCGCCCCTCCACTTCTTCTAGATAGATACCTCTGCGGGCCCGCCGCCCCTGTCACCCCTTGGTAGGGGCAACCAGAACCCAACCGCGTTAGCCTAGCAAAGCACCTAAGCTACCGCTGCGCCGTGCCCCCCCTTGCACCGGCCCGCTACATGATCGAACCCCATTTTATTTGGGTTATGCCTTAGCCGGGCAATAGTGCCGCCACCAAGCCAGCCTGATAGGCCCCTTGCATGCCCCCTAGCCCCCCAAACCGCCCGGCAGGGCCCTTATAACCCCGCCCTAGCCGTTTGGCAGCTGACAGGCCACACTGCCGCCACGCCCCAACATGGCAGCCACACACAATAAACCGTATACAAACGTTCCGCATCTCGAAAAACACCAGAAAATTGCGGGGAAATTCATCAAACTTTCCGTTTAACGTCTGCTTCATAGACACCTTTGATCGCCGGGCCGCCTGTCCCGGCGATATCCTCACCGAAAGAAGCGCCGACCGGGCGCTTCGTCACATCTCCAGACTCTCGACGTCGATCAACACCGGCGCCTTCGTGCCAGGTTGACGCTCGACGGTTGCTCTCACCGATTGTCCCCAAAGCGGTCGAACGATATCGTCAATAAACCCGCCTGGCACCTTGATGCGCGTGCCGTCGACCTTGACCATGTTCGTCTGACGATCCGCCCCACTCAAGACGCCTTCCACAATATCCAGCTCGTTAGCCGATTCAGCGGACTGATCGACGAGCAACTCCCGGCGGCTCCGGCGAAAGGGAACCTGAAACGCCATTCCCTTCCGATACACCGTAAAGCCAACCAGACTTACATTCGCGCCGTCAGGTGCAATCTGTCGCAGCAACCCGACGAAGTTGTTCATGTACGCATCGTCATCAATGCGCTTACGCAACGCGGGCCAGTCGCCGTTGTCGACCGCTTTGATGTCTTCGAGCAAAGTCGGCAATATCTCGTCAGGACCACAGAGGCCCTCCAGCGACGGCTGCACTCCCAAGCGGTACGTCAGCGTGAAACTGCCGGCACGTGGCGCTGCCATGTAAAGACCCGGACATTCCTTGCCCCGCCCTCTCCTGTGCTGAAACGGAAGCCCGGTCAATCGCTCCGCCGTGCGTCGTACCAGACTCCCGATGTTCTTCGCACGGTCGAGATACTGGCTGACTGCAATCACGCCAAACGACACGCCTTGCCCGGACAGCGACACCTGTAGCTCATTGTCTGAAAGTTCGCCACCGCGCACGGCAAGATGCCGGTCGAAATGAACCTGTTCGAGAACATCGCGAACCTCTTCCAGGAGTGCTTCTGGTCCAAAGCCGAGCAGTGCCTGCGCGACGAGCCGCTCCGCGCGCCTCAGTTGCTTGCTTCGCAGCGCAAGCGTCGCCGCGCTGCGAAGCAAGACGGTGCGAGTCGGCTCAGAGGATTCGGCGCACGGCAGCATGCCGGCTGCGCGCTCCTCGAGGTCGAGCGCGAGCAGTGTTTCCGCGAGGAAGCGGGCTTCGTCGCCATGCGACTGGAAGTACAACGCTGCATCAGCGTGCTCCATCGCCTGTCGATGAAGAGACGCGACCTGCTCACTCATCTCCATGACTTGATTTCCTTTTTCCAACTGCCACCGTTGGCCTGCCAAACTCCGCAACGACGGCAAACCCGCTGCCGCTTTGATCGCTCGGCGCCATCTGCTTCAACTTGCTCGTAAGCCGCGAACCGACACGGGATTGTCCCTCAAAGATTCCCGAGACCTCCAGACGCACCTTGCCATTGAACGGCAGGTCTCCTTGCGTCGTGCCAATCCAGAAATCGAAACCCGTTCCCTTTGCGGACCGTTCAATGGCCCTATAGCCATGAACCTGGTTGAGCACAGCGATGGCGACCGCGTAAGCACCATTCTCCGCAGCGACATCCTTGTCGCGGTATGTCGCGGCAGCCTGCAGTGCCGGCGGCGCCCAATGAAAATGCGCGTGCGGCGTCTCACAGCCGCTCAACGCGGCCCGGGTCGGAACAGCGTGTCCGTGCTGTTCGAAACAGAACGATGCGGCCTCGCAACACATCGCGCCGAAATAAGGCGTCAACGCCTCGAAGGCCTGGTTGCTCGCATCAAGCTGAATTGCGACATCGTTCTCTGCCATCGGCACCACCAGCGAAAAAGGACTGTCGACGATTCTTGCATGCGCCCAAAGCTCGATGGCAAGCGCTCAATTCAGACAGTGTGTCAAATCCTTTCGAGAATATGCACCACGACTCAAACAGCCTTTCCCGGTCAACCAATGCTACATTTCCGCTTTCGCCAAACTGTTTGCACCAACAACTAGCACGCGCACCACACCTCCGACGCTTTCCTGTCATCGACCACAACTAGAATCGCGCGACCGCAATTCCGCGCTTTCCGCAAAAGAAGGAGACTCTCGATGCATTGCAAGCCGCTGTTCCGTTCGCTATCCGTCGCGGCCGTTCTGGCCTTCGGCGTCCATCAAGGCGCTCACGCCGCCACTGAAATCCAGTTCTGGCATGCGATGGAAGCCGCCCTCGGCGAACGCCTGAACACGATCGCCAACGACTTCAACGCATCGCAGAGCGACTACAAGATCGTCCCCGTCTTCAAGGGCACCTATGACCAGACACTCGCAGCCGGCATCGCCGCGTATCGCAGCGGCAACGCGCCCGCGATCCTGCAGGTCTACGAAGTCGGCACCGCTACGATGATGCAGGCGAAGAAAGCCGTCATTCCCGTCTCCGACGTGTTCAAGCAGGCGGGCATAACGCTTGACGAGAAAGGCTTCGTGCCGACCATCGCCAGCTATTACAGCGACTCGAAGACAGGTCACCTGATCTCGATGCCGTTCAACAGCTCGACGCCCGTCCTCTACTACAACAAGGACGCATTCAAGAAAGCTGGTCTCGATCCGAACACGCCGCCCAAGACGTGGGCCGAACTGGAGCAGGACGCGCTGAAGCTGAAAGCAGCGGGCATGTCGTGCGGCTATTCGTCGGGCTGGCAAAGCTGGATTCAGCTCGAAAACTACAGCGCATGGCACGGCGCGCCGTTCGCGACGGAGAACAACGGCTTCGACGGCGCCGACGCGAAGCTCGAATTCAACAAACCGCTGCAGATTGCGCACATCACGTTCCTGCAGAAAATGGCGAAAGAAGGCGCGTTCACCTATGCCGGCCGCAAGGACGAACCGGTGTCGAAGTTCTATAGCGGCGATTGCGGGATCATCACGAACTCGTCCGGCTCGCTCGCGACGATCCGCAAGTACGCGAAGTTCGACTTCGGCACGGGCATGATGCCGTACGACGCGAGCGTAAAGGGCGCGCCGCAGAACGCGATCATCGGCGGCGCGAGCCTGTGGGTGCTGTCGGGCAAGGACCCGGCCGTCTACAAGGGCGTCGCGAAGTTCCTCGCCTATCTCAGCTCGCCGCCCGTCGCCGCCAAATGGCATCAGGACACGGGTTATCTGCCCGTCACCACGGCCGCGTATCAGTTGACCCAGCAGCAGGGCTTCTACGAGAAGAATCCCGGCAGCGACACGGCTATCAGGCAGATGCTGAACAAGCCGCCTCTGCCGTACACGAAGGGCCTGCGTCTGGGCAACATGCCGCAGATCCGCACGATCATCGACGAAGAACTCGAACAGGTCTGGTCGGACAAGAAGACGCCGAAGGATGCGCTCGATTCGTCGGTGTCGCGCGGCGACGAACTGCTGCGCCGCTTCGAGAAAGCGGGCAACTGATCCGCAAAACAGGCGCGCTTTCACGCGTTAGCGTGTAGCGCGCCTCAACCGCTCACTGTTGCTAAGGACGTCGATGGACAAGCGTTCCCGCTTCGGCACCAGCCTCCTGCCGTATCTGCTCGTCGCACCGCAACTCGCGATCACACTGCTGTTCTTTCTGCTGCCCGCGGGCGAAGCCCTCTGGCAATCGACGCAGACACAGGACGCATTCGGCACGTCGAGCGAATTTGTCGGCTTGAGCAACTTCAAGCAGCTATTCGGCGACCCGCTGTATCTTGCATCGTTTGAAACGACGCTGATTTTCTGCGCGCTCGTCACCGTGTCGGGCCTCGCGATCTCGCTGCTGTTCGCCGCCTGCGCCGATCGCGTGACACGCGGCGCGAGAGCCTATCAGACGCTGCTGATCTGGCCGTATGCAGTCGCACCCGCGATTGCCGCCGTGCTCTGGTCGTTCCTGTTCAACCCGAGCATCGGCCTCGCGACCTTCGCGCTCGGCAAGGCGGGCATCGTCTGGAATCACGCGCTCAATCCGGGCCAGGCGATGTTCCTCGTCGTGCTCGCCTCCGTGTGGAAGCAGGTCAGCTACAACTTCCTGTTCTTCTACGCTGGACTGCAGGCCATTCCGCGCTCGCTGATCGAAGCGGCCGCGATCGACGGCGCGGGTCCCGTGCGGCGCTTCTTCGGCGTCGCGCTGCCGTTGCTGTCTCCGACGACGTTCTTTCTGCTCGTCGTCAATCTCGTCTACGCGTTCTTCGACACCTTCCCGATCATCGACGCCGCGACGGGCGGCGGCCCCGCGCAATCGACGCGCACGCTGATCTACAAGATCTTCGCCGAAGGCTTCCAGGGCCTCGATATCGGCAGCTCGGGCGCGCAATCGGTGGTGCTGATGCTGATCGTGGTCGGGCTGACTGTCGTGCAGTTCCGTTTCATCGAGCGGAGGGTTCAATACTCATGATCGAGAATCGCCGCGGCTTCGATATCTTCTGCCACGTCGTGTTGCTGATCGGCGTGGTGCTGGTCGTGTTCCCCGTCTACGTCGCGTTCTGCGCGGCGACGATGAGCGAGCACGAAGTGTTCAACGTGCCGCTGTCGCTGGTGCCCAGCACGCACCTGTTCGAAAACATCGCGAACATCTGGACGCACGGCACGGGCAACGCGGCCAGCCCGTTCGGCACGATGCTCTTGAACAGCCTCGTGATGGCGCTGGTGATCGCGATCGGCAAGATCGCCGTGTCGATCATCTCGGCGTTCGCCATCGTGTTCTTCCGCTTTCCGGGCCGCAACGTCGCGTTCTGGCTGATCTTCATCACGCTGATGCTGCCCGTCGAAGTGCGCATCTTTCCGACTGTGCAGGTTGTGTCGTCGATGCATCTGAGCAACACGTACGCCGGGCTCACGCTGCCGCTGATCGCGTCCGCAACCGCGACGTTCCTGTTCCGCCAGTTCTTCCTCACGCTACCCGACGAGCTGATGGAAGCGGCGCGCATCGACGGCGCGGGGCCGCTGCGCTTCTTCTGGGATGTGGTGCTGCCGCTGTCGAAGACAAACCTTGCGGCGCTCTTCGTGATCACGTTCATTTACGGCTGGAATCAATACTTGTGGCCGATCCTGATCACCAGCCAGCAATCGCTGACGACGGCCGTGGTCGGCATCAAGAGCATGATCGCTTCCGGCGACACCGCGACCGAATGGCATCTCGTGATGGCTGCGACGCTGCTCGCGATGCTGCCGCCGCTCGTCGTCGTGCTGGCGATGCAGCGCTGGTTCGTGCGCGGTCTCGTGGATGCTGAGAAATAAGGATAAAGAGTCATGTCTGCACTGACGCTCAAAGGCGTGAAGAAATCGTACGACGGAAAGCAGAACGTTCTGCACGGAATCAACGCGGACGTCGAGGACGGCGAGTTCGTCGTGATGGTCGGGCCGTCGGGTTGTGGCAAGTCGACCTTGCTGCGGATGGTGGCGGGGCTGGAAGCGATCACCGAGGGTGAGATTGCGATCGACGGCAAGGTCGTCAACAACCTGGAGCCGAAGGATCGCAACATCGCGATGGTGTTTCAGAACTACGCGCTTTATCCGCACATGACGGTTGCGGAGAACATGGGCTATGCGCTGAAGATCGCGGGGCTGCCGAAAACGAAGATCGAATCGCGCGTCATGACGGCTGCGAAGATTCTCGAACTGGAACCGCTGCTGTCGAGAAAGCCGCGCGAGTTGTCGGGCGGCCAGCGACAGCGGGTTGCGATGGGCCGCGCGATCGTGCGCGAGCCGGCTGTGTTTCTGTTCGACGAGCCGCTGTCGAATCTGGATGCCCGTCTGCGCGTACAGATGCGGCTCGAAATCCAGCGTTTGCATGGCCGTCTCAGGACGACGAGCCTGTACGTGACGCACGACCAGATCGAAGCGATGACGCTCGCGCAGCGTGTAATCGTGATGAACCGCGGGCATGCGGAGCAGATCGGTGCGCCCACGGAGGTTTACGAGCGGCCGGCGACGACGTTTGTTGCCGGGTTTATCGGCTCGCCGGGGATGAATTTGCTGAACGGCTGGATCACGGAGGATGGCGCTTTTTTTGAAGTCGCTGGGGAGGGGCCGAGATTGCCTTTGGCGGGCGTGCCGTGCGTCGGACGCGAGGTGACGGGGGGCCGGGCGTGTGTGCTTGGAATTCGGCCGGAGCATATGACGCCCTCTTCCGATGCCGGTGCGGCGACGGCTGCACTTGCCGTTGATTCATGCGAATTGCTCGGCGCGGATAATCTCGCGCATGGGCGCTGGGGCAAGCACGATGTGACCGTGCGGTTGCCGCATGGGCATCGGCCGCAGGCCGGTGAACGGCTTCAGGTCGCGTTGCCCGGGCAGCATGTTCATTTCTTTGATGAGAATGGGCGGCGGCTCAATTGATCGGTTTTTGCGCCGGTGGCGGGATGTTGATGGATGCTGTGCAGCGCTTATGTGATTTGCCTTTGCGCTGGCGTGCGCGTTATGAGTTTGCGCTGGCATCCGCGATTTGTTAGCTCGCTTCAGGCGTCGCCCCTGTGCGGGGCGGCACCTACTTTTCTTTG
>NZ_JAGUUD010000099.1:0-31250 GCF_020177535.1 Paraburkholderia sp. XV
GCCCCGCACAGGGGCGACGCGTGAAGCACGCTAACGTAACGCGGATGCCAGCGAAAGCAAAGGCAGAGGCAAACCGCGGATGCCAGCACCAAAACAGGCAAACCACCCAGCGTCGCAGACAAGACCCCCCCAGCGCTCTGCGCCTATTTCCTATCTACGATGATCTGATCGAACGTACCCCCATCTGCGAAATGCGTTTGCTGCGCCTTCTGCCAACTGCCGAACACCTGTTCGACGGTGAACGTCTTCAACGGCTTGAACTCGCTCGCATGCTTCGCAAGCACGGCAGGATCCCGCGGACGCAAGTGGTGCTGCGCGATGATCTCCTGCGCGGGCGCCGTGTACAGATAGTCAACATACGCCTGCGCTTCCTTACGCGTGCCACGCTTGTCGACGACCTTGTCGACGATCGCGACGGGCGGCTCGGCCAGAATGCTCATCGACGGATACACGGCCTCGAAACTGCCCGCGCCGACGCCCGTGTCGATCAGCGACACTTCGTTTTCGAACGTCACCAGTACGTCACCGATGTCGCGCTGCGTGAACGTCGTCGTCGCGCCGCGCCCGCCCGTATCGAGCACCGGCACGTTGCGAAAGATCGCCTTCTCGAAATCGAGCGCCTGTGCATCCGTTGCGCCATTCTGCTTCTTGTAACCCCACGCGGCCAGATACGTGTAGCGGCCATTGCCCGCCGTCTTCGGATTCGGAATCACGACCTGCACACCGGGCTTCGCCAGATCGTCCCAGTCCTTGATGTGCTTGGGATTGCCCTTGCGCACGAGGAACACCATCGTCGTCGTGTACGGCGCACTGTGGTCCGGCAGGCGCGCCCGCCAGTTCGCGGGCACGAGCTGGCCACGCTCGGCCAGCAGATCGATGTCGTTCGGCTGGTTCATCGTCACGACGTCAGCCTGCAACCCCTGCAACACCGACAGCGCCTGTGCGCTCGACGCACCGTGCGACTGTTTGACCGAGACCGTCTCGCCGCTCTTCTGCTTGTACGCCGCAATGAAGCCCGGATTGATGTCCTTGTACAGCTCGCGCGTGACGTCGTACGACACGTTCAGCAGCGATGCATCCGCACGCGCGCCCTGCGCAGCGCCGAGCGAAAGCGTCAACGTCATGAAGCCAACCACGAGCCTGCGCGTTTGATCCCCTCTGCCTGCCATCTTTTCCCCGCTTGTCAATGATGAAGCATGTCGCCGCGACGTTGCGGCTGGAGCAGCGATTCTAGCGGATCGATTCGTGAGAACGCGTGGACAAATTCCTACGTCGTCCGGCCAGGTTTCTCGACTTGATAGCCGCGCGTACGATTGGTTCGTAACGGTGCACGCGAAACGCGGATCGTCGCGTTGCAGCGCAATTTGCCGTTGTTCGTCCGTTGGGTTTCTGATCATTCAGAACCCTACTTAAGAAAGATTTTGCTTAGGATGATACGAATGGAAACGCTAGAAAAACCCCTTGTGAAGCACCGCTTTCACACGCTTCGACTGATCCACGGTGGTCTCAATATGGAGGCACGCATGACCCGGGCTGAAACCACAATCGAACATATTCTCCAGAACCTCGAAGAACTCAAACGTGAAGTGCGAGAGTTGAGGGCCTACGTCGACCAGCGCTTCAGTGCGCTGGAAAGTATCATGCGCACCGAATTCCGCCTGCTATGGGCGGCGAACTTCGCGCTCGCCGGTCTGCTGGCCAAGGGCTTCCACTGGATCTGACAAATATGACCTTGCCAGGCCGCAGGCTAGCCGACTACCTGCGTGGCAAGCGCCTCGCTATCATCGTGAAACCGTAGCGGCGCGGCGCAATGCGCGAGCGTGTCCACGAAGTATTTCGCGCGCGGCCACGGTCCAAAGCCCGCGGCAGTATTGATGTGACCTGCATCGCCCAGATTGACGAACGCGCTGCCCAGATGCCTTGCCAACTCGCGCGCGTCGGCAAGCGCCATCCACGGGTCGGTCTCGCTGCCGATCAAAATGGAAGGCACGCCAAGACGGCGTGCGTCGAATGCACCCGCAAACTCGAACTTCTTCGGGCTGGCAGGCGCGACGAATAGCACGCCCGCTATATCGGCCACTGGCACGCCCTGTTGCAACGCATGCACGGCGGCGAGGCACCCAAAGCTATGCGCCGCAAGCACAAACGGCCCGCGCTCGCTGGCCAGTACATCGCGCACCGCCTGCGCCCATATTGCGAGATCCGGTGCGTCCCAATCCGTCTGCTCGACTCGCAAGGCACGCGGAAACTGGCGCTCCAGCCAGGTTTGCCAGTGTGCCCCTTCGCTGCCGTGCAAGCCCGGCACGGTCACGAGCCTTGGCGGCCAGATCGATCGGGTGCACGAAAACATGATTCTTTCCTCGTAGCGGGAATCTGGAAATCATTGTCGCGTGGGCGGCGCATGGCTTGAACCAATTTTTCGTGCTTTGCATATCGCCGTGCCGCTGCGCGTGCCCGCTCGCGCCCGCATCGTGCGCCTCGCGTCCGCGGGAATGCGCGCGAAGGGCGGCGAAAAAGTAGAATGAAGCCTATCCATAAAAGCCGCCCGACATCTGGCGACAGCAACGCTCAACCGGCCACGCATGAAAGTCCTGTTCTATACACCGCAATCCGATGCCGATGTCTGGCTGCACGATCTGTCGCGCGTACTGCCGGGCGTCGACTTGCGCGAATGGCACCCGGGCGACAACGCCCCCGCCGATGTCGCCGTCGTCTGGAAACCGCCGCGCGAGATGCTCGCCGGCCGCGACGACTTGCGTGCGATCTTCAACCTGGGCGCCGGCGTCGACGCGATCCTGAAGCTCGAACGCGAGCATCCCGGCACGCTGCCGCGCAACGCGCAGCTCGTGCGGCTCGAAGACACAGGAATGGCGCAGCAGATGTCCGAGTATGTGATGCACGCGGTGCTGCGCTACATGCGACGCTTCGACGAATACGACCGGCTTCAGGCAGAACAGCGCTGGCATGTGCTCGAACCGCATACGCGCGAAACCTTCACGGTCGGCGTGCTCGGTCTGGGCGTGCTCGGCTCGCATGTCGCGACGACGCTCGCCGCGGCGGGCTTCCCGGTGCGTGGCTTTAGCCGCAGCGCGCGCGAAATTGACGGCGTCGCGACCTTTGCGGGCGAAGCGCAGTTCGACGCGTTCCTCGATGGCCTCAGCGTGCTCGTCAATCTGCTGCCGCACACGCCCGACACGCATGGCGTGCTGAATCAGCGCAACTTCTCGAAGCTCGCGCGCGGCGCGTACCTCGTCAATATCGCGCGCGGCGCGCATCTCGTCGAACAGGATTTGCTCGTTGCGCTGGAGCAAGGCCAGATCGCCGCAGCAACGCTCGACGTATTCGTCGAGGAACCGTTGCCGTCGCAGCATCCGTTCTGGACGCACCCTCGCATCTCGATCACGCCGCATATCTCGGCGTTGACGCTGCGCGAAGAAAGCATTGCGCAGATTGCGCAGAAGATCGACGCGCTGATGCGTGGCGAGCCGATCGGCGGAATCGTCGATATCGGGCGCGGCTACTGAGCGCGTTGGCAACACGATAATCTCGCGGCAAGCGCCGGCTGCCGTCGACACAGGAGACAAACATGACCATGCCACAAGCAGTGAAAATCGTCGAAGTCGGTCCGCGCGACGGGCTGCAGAACGAGAAGGAATTCGTACCCACTGACGTCAAGATCGAGTTGATCAATCGTCTGTCGGCGGCCGGGTTCAGAAATGTGGAAGCGGCGTCGTTCGTGTCGCCCAAGTGGGTGCCGCAGATGGCCGACGGCGCCGACGTGATGGCGGGCATCGCGCGTCGCGCGGGCACGATCTACTCGGTGCTGACGCCGAACCTGCGCGGCTTCGAAGGCGCGCTCGCCGCGCGCGCCGACGAGATCGTGATCTTCGGCGCGGCCAGCGAGGCGTTCTCGCAAAAGAACATCAATTGCAGCATTGCGGAAAGCATCGAGCGCTTCGTGCCCGTCGCGCAGGCTGCGAAGGACAAGGGCCTGCGCATACGCGGCAGCGTGTCGTGCTCGCTGGGATGTCCGTATCAGGGCGACGTGCCCGTCGCGTCCGTGGTCGATGTGGTCGAGCGTTTCGCCGCGCTCGGTTGCGACGAGATCGACATCGCCGACACGATCGGCGTCGGCACGCCGAAGCGCACGCGCGAAGTGTTCGCCGCCGTCACGCAAGTGTTTCCGCGCGAGCGTCTGTCAGGGCATTTCCACGATACTTACGGCCAGGCGCTCGCGAACATCTACGCCGCGCTGCAGGAAGGCATCGAGATTTTTCATGCGTCGGTGGCGGGCCTCGGCGGGTGTCCTTATGCAAAGGGCGCGACGGGCAATGTCGCCACGGAAGACGTGCTGTATCTGATGAACGGACTCGGCATCGAGACAGGCATCGACCTCGCGCAGGTCGTCGAGATCGGCGATTTCATTTCGACGTCGATCGGCAAGCCGAACGTATCGCGCGCGGGCAAAGCGCTGCTGGCGAAGGCGCGCAGCGAAAAGTCCACCTGCGTATGACCCATCACAGGAACCCACCACATGTCGGATAACGCAACGGTACAAACACCTCACACGCCTGATCTGGATTCGCTGCCCGAGTCGGCGCGCCGCGTCGCGCTCTTGCTGCGCGAGCGCGGCCATGCCGGGCAGGTCGTGATGCTGCCGGAAACGGGCAAGACCTCGGCGGAAGCGGCGGCGGGACTGGGCTGCTCGATCGCGCAGATCGCCAAGTCGATCCTGTTTCGTCGCCGCGAAGACGACGCGCCCGTGCTGATCATCGCGAGCGGCGCGAATCGCGTAGATGAAAAGAAGGTGGCCGCGCAAGTCGGCGAGATTGCGCGCGCGGACGCGAAGTTCGTGCGCGAAAAGACGGGTTATGCGATCGGCGGCGTGTGTCCGATCGGTCACGCAACGACGCCCGTCACGCTGATCGACGCCGATCTCTTCACGCTCGACAGCCTGTGGGCCGCCGCCGGTCATCCGCACGCCGTGTTCAACCTGACGCCGCAGGAACTGGCCACGCTGACGGGCGCACCCGTCATCGACGTGGCGTTGCGCGAGACGGCATGACAGCCGACACCGCTCGCGTTCAGGACCCGGCACAATCCATCGCGCCCGTTCCTTCGCCATGCATCAACGTGTGCCGGATGAACCCGTCCACGGGGCTGTGCGACGGTTGCCTGCGCACGATCGACGAAATCGCAAACTGGTCTTCGTTCGACGACGCGGCAAAGCGCGCGGTGTGGGATGCAATCGACAGGCGCCACGTGGACTTCATGGCGAAGCAAGCACCGAAACGCGAGACGAAAACATGAACACGCCGCCGCGCGTCGTCACCGTCGGCGAGACATTCAGCGCGACGCTGAGCCTTGCTGCGGAATCGATCAAATCGTTCGCCACGCTCGTGAACGACCTCAACCCGCTTCATCACGACGACGCGTACGCGGCGCAAAGCCGCTTCGGCGGCCTGATCGCCTCCGGCACGCAGCCGACCGCGCACTTCATGGCGCTGCTCGCCACGCACTACTCGACCTACGCACAACCGCTCGGGCTCGAGTTCGACATCAAGCTGAAGAAAGCCGCGCACAGCGGCGACACGCTGACGATGACCTGGCGCGTCGTCGGCGCATTCTGGAAGGCGAGTCTCAATGGCGATCTGACGCAACTCGAAGGCAGCGTCGTAAACCAGCGCGGCGAAACGGTACTGATCGGCAAGTCGACGATACTCGTGATGCCGAAGCCCGCCGCACAGGAAGGCGGCGCATGATCGCGCTGCCTCCGTCGATACGCGTGTTCGAACGCGGCTGGCTGTCGTCGAACAACGTGCTGCTCGTCGACGATGCAAGCGCGGCGCTGGTCGATACCGGCTACGCGTCGCACGCGGCGCAAACGGCCGCGCTCGTCCGGCATGCGCTCGGCACGCGGCCGCTCGACCTGATCGTCAACACGCATCTGCATTCGGATCACTGCGGCGGCAACGCGCAATTGCAGGCAACGTGGCCATGCCGGACGCTGATTCCATCGACGGAAGCGGATGCGGTGCGCGAATGGGACGAGTCGCGTCTGACGTTTCGCGCAACGGGTCAATTCTGCGAACGTTTCGCGTTTTCAGACACGATCGAACCGGGCATGCGCCTGACACTCGGCGCACTCGACTGGGATGTGCTCGGCGCGCCGGGCCACGACCCGCACTCGCTGATGCTCTATTGCGCCGGGCAAAAGCTGCTGATCAGCGCGGACGCGCTGTGGGAAAACGGCTTCGGTGTGATCTTTCCAGAACTCGAAGGCGACAGCGGTTTCGCGGAGCAACAGGCCGTGCTCGAACTGATCGGCACGCTGGATGTGAAGACTGTGATTCCCGGCCACGGCGCGCCGTTTTCCGATGTGCATGCGGCGCTCGATCGCGCGTTGTCGCGGGTTGCATGGCTGCGCGCCGATCCGGCGCGTAACGCGAAAAACGCGCTGAAGGTGTTGATCGTGTTCAAGCTGCTCGACGCACGGTCGCTATCTTTCGAAGCCTTACTGCGCATGCTCGACGACGCGAGCGTGATGCGGGCCGCGGCATCGATGCTGAAGCCGCGCAGCGCATGGCCCGCACTGTTGCGTGAACTGGTAGAAGGATTGGCGGCGGAGAACGGGCCGCTGCGATTCGACGGCGAGCAGATCACTGCGCGCGCCGATTGATTCGTGGGCACGAAGCCGCGTGCACGGCCGTATAAAAAGAAAGCCGCTCGGCTTTCGGTTCGAGCGGCGCAATTACTGTTGACGTGATCAGCGTCGAAGAAATAATAACCGCGCGTAGCTTTCGAACGCATCGGTGATTTCCCTACAGATTCTTAACGTCCGACCTGACACGTTATTCGGATTCCGTACTATCGGTATGAAGTACCGTTATATGGAGTAGCGGCGCGCCGGCACGATGCGCCACCCGAGATTCACGCCCGCCGCCGCCAGCAGGATCAGCACCGCGCCGGCCACCTGAATCCACGCGAGCTTCTGGCCGAACGCGATCCGGTCGACCACGATTGCTACGACTGGGTAGATGAAGGACAGCGCGCCCGTCATCGCCGTCGGCAGTTTCTGGATTGCGCCGTACAGCAGCACGTACATGATTCCCGTGTTCACTATGCCGAGCGTGACGAGTTGCAACCAGTGCGCGCCCGTCGTGGGCAACGCGTCATACTGCACGAACGGTGCGAGCATGGCGACGCCTGTCGTCACCGTAATCAGCGCGATAAGGTGCGGCGGCGTGTTCTTCAAGTGCTTTGTGATGACGGACGAAACCGCGTACAGGAAAGCCGCGCCGACGGCATACGCGACGCCTTGCAGATATTGCCCCGGCATCGCGAGTACGGCCGGCTCCACTTTCACGACGAACACGAGTCCGACGAATGCGATCAGCAGCCAGGCGAGCGTCGATGCCGTCACGCGCTCGCGGAACACCAGCGCGCCAAGTGCGACGAGCATGAAAGGCTGCGTGCTGTAGACGGTCGTCGCCATCGAGATCGACGCGCGCGAGTACGCAGCGAACAGCAGCACCCAGTTCATGACGATGGCCGCGCTGCTGAACGTGGCGAGCGCGATCATCTTCCACGAAAACAGCTTGCGTTTGAGCAGTCCGAGCACCGCGCAGATCAGCAAGAGCGTCGCGCCGCCGAACAGGCATCGGAAGAACGCGACGTTCAGCGCCGATTGCTGCGACGAAACGACGAGCCAGCCAATCGTCCCCGACATCAGCATCGCGAGCGTCATCTCGAACGCGCCGCGCCGCACTTCGTTGTTTGCCGCCATCTGAAAGCCTCCAGAAGAATCACATCTTGCGATCAGTGTAATTAATCTGAAGTGGCCGATACATATCTAAAATCAGGCCATCGACCAAATCCACCTTAAATGCAAAGGCCAAAATGACAAAGCGCCTTAATCCCGAAACCAGACAAGCGCCCGCGCCCACGACGCTCGACGACACCGACCGCATGTTGCTCGCGAGTCTCGCCGACGACGCGCGCCAGCCCGTCAGCGAACTCGCGCGCAATGTCGGCCTGTCGGCGCCCGCGACGGCGGACCGCTTGCGCCGCCTCGACGCGCAAGGCGTGATCGAGCGCTTCACCGTGCAGATCGATCCGCGCGCGCTCGGCTACACGCTGCAGGCGATCGTGCGCGTGAAGCCGCTGCCGGGTCAGTTGCATCTGGTGGAAGACGTGATTCGCCGCATTCCGGAGTTCGTCGAATGCGACAAGGTGACGGGCGACGATTGCTTCATCTGCCGCCTGTATCTGCGTTCGATCGATCAGCTCGACGAGATCCTGTCGAAAGTGACCGAGCGTGCGGAAACCAGCACCGCGATCGTCAAATCGACGCCGGTGCCGCGGCGCTTGCCGCCACTCGCCTGAGGCGTCGAGCGGCTGGAAAGCCCCCGGGAATCAAAGCTCGACGGCTTCGAAGAAGGACAACATCTCCGCAACGAGTTCGGCGGGCGCTTCCTCGGGAATGTAGTGGCCGCACGGCAGCGAACGGCCGCTGACGTCGCGCGCCACCTTGCGCCATTCGGCGATCGGCTCGAAGCACTTTTCGACTACGCCTTCCGCGCCCCACAGCACGCGCAGCGGACAGGCAATCTTGTGGCCGCGTTCGATATCGGCGCGATCGTGCTCGAGATCGATCGTCGCGGAGGCGCGGTAGTCCTCGCACATCGCGTGCACGGCGCCCGGCTGCCGCAAGGCCTTGCGATACTCGACGAGCACCTCGGGCGCGAACGGCGCGAGGCCCGCGTGACGGCTGCCCATCACGCGGTCGACGTAGACGTCGGGATTGCCTTCGATCAGCGTCTCGGGCAGCGGCTCCGGCTGGATCAGGAAAAACCAGTGGAAATAGAGCGTTGCGAACGTGCGGTCGGTGGCTTCGTACATCGCGAGCGTCGGCGCGATGTCGAGCAGCATCAGGCGTTCGACGGCATCGGGGAAGTCGAGCGCCATCCGGTGCGCGACCCGCGCGCCGCGATCATGCGCGGACACCAGAAACCGCTCGTAGCCGAAGTGCCGCATCACGGCGACCTGGTCCGCCGCCATCGCGCGCTTTGAATACGCCGTGTGCGTCGCGTCGCTCGTCGGTTTCGCCGACGCGCCGTAGCCGCGCAGATCGGTCGCGATCACGGTGAAATGCTCGGCGAGTTGCGCCGCGCATCGATGCCAGATCAGATGGCTCTGCGGATGACCGTGCAGCAGCAGCAAAGGCGGTCCTGCTCCGCCCTTGACTCCATGAATATCGACGTCGCCGGCCGTGACCCGGAAAGGTGTGAAGTCCGCGAAGGGCATGACGGAACTCGTTGTCGGTGTAAATCTGGGCATTGTAGAAGGCGAGTGTGTCGCGGCGAGTGGGATAGCCCACGCTTTCGTAGAACCTGAACACTCCTTCCAACGACACCGAACGAGCAACGCGGCCCAGACTCACCTATAATCGAACGATCGTTCTTAAATTTGAAACTCAACGGCTGTTTGAAGCGACACGTGGACGGCAGCCGCTACACTCATATCGCCGGGCATCGGATGCACCGGCATGTCGATCTGGAGACTCGCACCATGGCCTTGCCCGCCGTTCTGCAGAACCTTGCTCTGCCCGTCGTCGCCTCGCCGATGTTCATCGTCAGCTACCCCGAGCTCGTGCTTGCGCAGTGCAAGGCGGGGATCGTCGGTTCCTTTCCGGCGCTCAACGCGCGCCCGGCCGAACTGCTCGACGAATGGCTGACGCAGATTCAGACATCGCTCGCCGCGCACAAGGCGGCGAACCCGAACGCCGTGATCGGGCCGATTGCCGTGAACCAGATCGTGCATCAGTCGAATGCGCGACTGGAGCACGACATCCGCGTGTGCGTCGAACACAAGGTGCCGATTTTCATCACGAGCCTGCGTGCGCCCGCCAAGGAGATCGTCGATGCCGTACACAGTTATGGCGGCATCGTGCTGCATGACGTGATCAATCTGCGTCACGCGCAGAAGGCGCTGGACGCCGGGGTCGACGGGCTGATTCTGGTCGCCGCGGGCGCGGGCGGCCACGCGGGCACGACGTCGCCGTTCGCGCTGGTCGGCGAAGTGCGGCGCATGTTCGACGGCCCGATCGTGCTGTCCGGCTCGATTGCGAACGGCGGCTCGATCCTCGCCGCGCAGGCGATGGGCGCCGACCTCGCATACATGGGCACGCGCTTCATCGCGACGAAGGAAGCGCACGCCGTTGAAGGCTACAAGCAGGCGATCATCAACGCGAATGCCGCCGACATCGTCTACACGAATCTCTTCACGGGCGTGCACGGCAACTACATCCGCGAGAGCATCCAGAACGCGGGACTCGATCCCGATGCGCTGCCCGAGTCGGACAAGACGGCGATGAACTTCGGCAGCGATAAGGCGAAGGCGTGGAAAGACATCTGGGGCGCGGGCCAGGGCGTGGGTCTGATGCACGATGTGCCTGACGTCGCCGAACTCGTCGCCCGTTTGAAGGACGAATATCAGGCAGCGAAGACTCGGCTCGGGATTGGTCGCTGAGTCGCCGGGCGGGTCCGCACGCAAAATCTGAAAAGGCCGCAGACGCGGCCTTTTCGTTTCACGAAGCCGTCACATGTTGCGTCGGTACTGACCGCCCACTTCGAACAGCGCATGGGTGATCTGTCCCAGTGAGCAGACGCGCACCGCCTCCATCAGCACGGCGAAGACATTTTCATCGTCGATGACGGCCTGCTTCAGGCGCTCCAGCATCGCCGGGGCGTCGCTTTCACGCGATGACTGGAAAGCGCGCAGGCGCTTCAGTTGCCCCTGCTTCTCTTCTTCCGTCGAGCGCGCGAGCGCAATGGGCGGCGGCGCGTCGTGCGCATGCGCGCCAAGGAACGTATTCACGCCGACAATCGGATACGACCCGTCATGCTTGCGATGCTCGTACAGCATCGACTCGTCCTGAATGCGGCCGCGCTGATACCCCGTTTCCATTGCACCGAGCACGCCGCCGCGCTCGGTGAGCCGGTCGAACTCCGCGAGCACGGCCGCTTCCACGAGATCCGTCAGTTCGTCGATGACGAAGCTGCCCTGGTTCGGGTTCTGGTTCTTCGCGAGTCCCCATTCGCGATTGATGATCAGCTGGATCGCGACCGCGCGGCGCACCGAGTCTTCCGTCGGCGTGGTGATCGCTTCGTCGAACGCGTTGGTGTGCAGCGAGTTGCAGTTGTCGTAGATCGCGATCAGCGCCTGCAACGTGGTGCGGATATCGTTGAAGTCGATTTCCTGCGCGTGCAGGCTGCGGCCTGATGTCTGCACGTGATACTTCAGCTTCTGGCTGCGTTCGTTCGCGCCGTAGCGGTCGTGCATCGCAACGGCCCAGATACGCCGCGCGACACGGCCGAGCACCGTATATTCCGGGTCCATTCCGTTCGAGAAGAAGAACGACAGGTTCGGTGCGAAATCGTCGATAGCCATACCGCGCGCGAGATACGCCTCGACATAGGTAAAGCCGTTTGCGAGCGTGTACGCGAGCTGCGAGATCGGGTTCGCACCCGCCTCCGCGATGTGATAGCCGGAGATCGACACCGAATAGAAATTGCGCACGCCGTGCTCGACAAAATACGCCTGTATGTCGCCCATCACCTTCAGGCTGAATTCCGTCGAAAAGATGCAGGTGTTCTGCCCTTGATCTTCCTTCAGGATGTCGGCCTGCACCGTGCCGCGCACGTTTTCCAGCGCGAAGCGACGCGCGGCATCGAGTTCGTCTTCGGAAAGTTCGCGGTTTTCCTGTTGCGCTTTCGCGTGCGCGAGCGCGATCTGCTGATCGATCGCAACGTTGAAGAACATCGCGAGAATGGTCGGCGCGGGTCCATTGATCGTCATCGACACCGACGTGTCGGGCGCGCACAGATCGAAGCCGTCGTAGAGCGCTTTCATGTCGTCGAGCGTCGCCACGGAAACACCTGAGTTGCCGACCTTGCCGTAGATATCGGGCCTTTCGTGCGGCTCTTCGCCGTAGAGCGTGACGGAATCGAACGCCGTCGACAGGCGCCTCGCGGGCATTCCTTCGGACAGCAGCTTGAAACGGCGGTTGGTGCGGAACGGGTCGCCCTCGCCCGCGAACATGCGTGTCGGGTCTTCGTTCTCGCGGCGGAACGGAAACACGCCCGCCGTGAACGGAAAGTAGCCGGGCAGGTTATCGAGCATCAGCCAGCGCAGGATTTCGCCGGGGTCCTTGAACGCCGGCAACGCGACCTTGCGGATTTTCGAGCCCGACAGTGTTTCGACGGTGAGCGCGGTGCGGATTTCCTTGTCGCGAATCTTCACGACATGTTCGTCGCCGGAATAGGCAGCGACTGTGTTCGGCCACGCATCGAGCAGCGCCTTCTCGCGCTCGCCCATCTGCGACGCGCGAGCGTCGATGAGCGAATCGAACGCAGCGGCATCCTGCACGCGGCCGTTCGCCTCGTTCAGCATGCGGCGCGCTTCGTCGAGCTGCCAACGTTCCCGCGCGAGCTGCGACTGCGCTTCGACGCGCTCCCGATAACCGCGCACCGTCAACGCGACGTCCGACAGGTAGCGCACGCGCGCGGGCGGCACGATGGCGTTACGGCCTGTCGAATGCCGCACGCCTTGCAGTTTCGGCAATCGCCCGTCGCTCTCATGCAGACCGTGATCGTGCAGTGTCTTCGCGACATATTGGTACACAGCCGTCACGCCGTCGTCGTTGAAACGCGACGCAATCGTACCAAATACCGGCATCTCCTCAATTTTCGACGCGAATTTATGTTGGTTACGCTGCACCTGTTTTGCGACGTCGCGTAACGCGTCGGCGGCGCCTTTGCGGTCGAACTTGTTGATCGCGACAACATCCGCGAAATCGAGCATGTCGATCTTTTCAAGCTGGCTTGCGGCGCCGAACTCCGGCGTCATCACGTACAGCGACTTGTCGGCGTGCGGCACGATCGCGGCATCGCCCTGTCCGATGCCCGACGTTTCGACCACGATCAGATCGAAGCCCGCCATCTTGCAGGCGTCGATTGCGTCGGGCAGCGCGTCGGAGATTTCACTCGATGCCTCGCGCGTCGCCAGCGAACGCATGAAGACGCGCGCGCCGCTGCCCCAGTCGCCGATCGCATTCATGCGGATACGATCGCCGAGCAGCGCGCCGCCCGATTTGCGGCGAGAAGGATCGCTGGCGATCACGGCGATGGTCAAGGTGTCGCCGTAGTCGAGGCGAAAACGCCGGATCAACTCGTCGGTCAGCGACGACTTGCCCGCGCCGCCCGTCCCTGTGATGCCCAGCACGGGCACGCGCGTGGGTCCGGCTTGCGCGGCAAGTGCCGCACGCGTGGCGGGATCGACGTCGCCGGTTTCGAGCGAGGTGATCAGTTGCGCGAGCTTGCGGAATGCGGCGACACGCCCGGCTCGATCCGTGTCGCGGTGCATCGCGTCCTTCAGGTCGACAAGGAGTTGCGCAGGCTGGGTGTCCGCTCGCGCCGCGTCGCGGCAACGCGCGATCATGTCGTCGATCATCCCTTGCAAGCCGAGCCGCTGGCCGTCGTGCGGCGAGTAAATACGCTCGACGCCGTAGCGCTGCAACGCCGCGATCTCATCGGGAACGATCACGCCGCCGCCGCCGCCGAACACCTTGATCCGCTCGCCGCCACGCTCGCGCAACAGATCGACCAGATAGCGGAAATATTCGACGTGCCCGCCCTGATAACTCGACACCGCGACGCCGTCTGCGTCTTCGTGCAGCGCCGCCGTCGCGACTTCTTCGACGGAGCGGTTGTGGCCAAGGTGGATCACCTCGACGCCGCTCGCCTGCAGGATGCGCCGCATGATGTTGATCGACGCGTCGTGGCCGTCGAACAGCGCGGCGGCCGTGACGAAACGCAGGCGTCGCGAGGACGGCTCGTGCGGCGAGCGCGGCGCGGAAGAGCGGGAAGCGGGCGCGTCGTCGCCGATGCGCTGCGGCGTGGAAAGATCAGTCATGTCTCCCCCGGATCGAATCGTCAGGTTCGTTCGTCTCTGCTTCGGGTGCTGCAACCAGTATAACGATACGACCCGATCGTCCGTGCGGCGTTCAGTGGGAGCGAACCGACGTGCGCCGCGCCGCGAATCTCACCGCGCGGCGAGCGCCCTGATCTGCTCGAGCGTGGGCCACAGCGTCTCGCTCGAAAAACGCTCCGCGATGAAATCGACGAATGAGCGCACCTTTGCCGACAGATGCCGTCGGCTCGCGTAGACGACATGGATGGGCAGCTCGCGCGGCGGCAGTGCATCGACGAGCAGCGGCACGAGGCGGCCAGCGGCGAGATCGTCGCCGATCACTTCCGTGCCGAGCAGCGCGAGCGCCGCGCCCTGCAGCACGACGACGCGCTGCGCCTCCAGATGGTTGACTATCAGATTGCCCGACAGCTTGACGCGCGCGCTTTCGGCATTCGCGCCCGCGACCAGTTCGAGCGCCGACACGCCCGCGTACTGGATGAAGTTGTGGCGCGCGAGATCGGCGGTAGTTTTGGGCGCGCCGTGCCGCTCGATATAGTCCGGCGACGCGCACAGCACGAGATGCGCGGTCGCCACCTGGCGCGCGATCAGCGACGACGACTTCAGCCCCGACGGCGACGCGCGAATCGCGACATCGTAGCCCTCGTCGATCAGTTCGACGACGCGGTCCGACAGCGTGATATCGACGGTGACTTGCGGATACTGCGTCGCATAGTCGGCGACGGCGCTCATCACGTGCCGCAAGCCGAACGCGGACAACGTCGACACGCGCAAGCGCCCTTGCGGCACGATGCTCGCCGCGCCGACCGCCTGCTCGGCTTCGTCGAGCTCGCTCAAGACCTGGCTCAGACGCTCGTAGTACTCGCGGCCCGCTTCCGTTGGCGCGACGCGGCGCGTGGTCCGGTTCAGGAGCCGCGCGCCGAGTTGCTGCTCCAGATGCATCACATGCTTGCTCGCCATCGCCGCCGACATGTCCATCTTCTCCGCCGCGCCGACGAAGCTGCCGACCTCGACCACGTGGCGAAACACTTTCATGCTGACGAGGGTATCCATGGCGATCGCTCGGAATAGGAATGAATCAGGCTGGTTTCCGGGACTTTATCAAGGAGCGGTCGACAATGCGCGGCACGAGCGAGCATCGGAAAGAAAAAGCCCCGCCTTCCGTGAGGAAGGCAGGGCTTCGCGGAGAACTGCACGACGGCGCGCCGCGCACGCCGTCGCGCCGCTGTCGTGTAGCTGTCGCGATCAGAACTTCGCGCGAATACCGACGCCGGCCGTATAGCCCGACGCCAGGCTCGTGTACTTGTCGTAGAGATAGGCCGCGTAGACGTCGGTCCGCTTGGACAGCGGGTAGTCGTAACCGATCGCCGCCGACTGGTGCATCTGGTCCAGACCGCCAGAATCGCGCGAGTACGCGTACGACGCCATCACCGTGCCCGTGCCGAGCGGCACCGACACGCCGCCCTGGGCCGTATTCACGTGCCAGCTGCCGACGTCCTGATCGTTCTTCGTGTACATGTACTGACCGTAGAACTTCGCGAACTTCAGGTCGTACGACACGCCCAGCTGGCCAACCGACTGGCTCTTCAGGCCGGAAACCAGCGAGCCGAGGTCGGTGGGCGAGTTGTTGAAGTTCACGTACTGGAACACGCCCGTCGCCGCGAACGGACCGTGGAAATACAGGAACTGCGCGCTGTATTTTTTCGAGCCGTTGTGATCGGCCGAATTGCCCAATGCATACATCGCGCTGCCCGACAGGCCGTTGAAGTCCGGCGACGAATACTGAACCGCGTTGTTCCAGCCGGAATCGCCAACCACGCCCATGTCCGTCGTGTAGGTCGGGAACGTGCCCAGGCCGAGGAACACGTGATAAACCATCGGCGAGAACACATACGAGTCGATGAACGGATTGAACAGAATCGTCGACACGAACAGTTGCGTGGTCAGACGGCCCGCCGTCAACGTGCCGTACGGCGACTCGATGCCGACGTACGCGTTACGCCCGAAGAACGTGTCGCCATCGAAGCGGCCGTACTTGCCGTTCTGCGCGCGGAAGAAGTCCTCCAGTGTGAAGATCGCCTTGTAGCCGTTGCCCAGATCTTCGGCGCCCTTGATGCCCCAGTACGACGTCGACATACCGCCACCCGACACGTTCCATGCGCTCTGGCTGCCCGGGAACTTCGTGACGCCGACCCATTCGTCGACCTGACCATAAAGCTGCACGCTCGACTGCGCGAACGACGACGTCGATGCGACGGCCAGCATGGCGCCGATAACGCTCGCCTTCAGGGTTGTTCTCAGCGCACGGCTGATGGTGGTATTCATGGGTTCTCCTGTCTTTGTCAAAAGGTGTGGCTGTGCAGCGGGGCGCTCGCCGATCCGTGTTTGTTTATCCGTTTGATCGTCGAGCCAATCTGGGCTGGGACAAATCTTTGCGGACCATTTTTATGGACAAAAATATCTGTGGTTATTGCGGGTATATGGGACTGAATAGTTTGGTGGACTTTCGGCCTGATACTGGTTGCCGACGCACCTTGTTTCCGCAGTGCCGCAATCACCCGCCCGCCCTTCGAAGCGCGCGGATTCTACAGCAGAGCGGGTAATGCGAAGCGCATCGGCGATGATTGATGCGCCGCCACAACGAAGAGGCGATTTGATGACAAACGCCGTAGGCTGACGAGCGTTTTCAAAAATGTGTGGCGTGCTTACGTCAGATCAAACGGGGTATTTTGTCGGACGTGCGGACACCGAGAAGTTTGAGTAGCTGAACTTGAGACGAGACCGATCCGGTCTCAGAGAAAGGCGGGGAACAACAGAATGGACCGAACTGAGTAACGTCCGGCAGGAGACTGAGATCTGATCAGTTACGGTAAGGCGACGGGGACGGGATGCGCGACGAGTCCCCTGGCGGGCGCGGGATCGGGCGCGATGCGCCGCGCTCTTCGTTGTAGCGCGTGACGTCGTCACGGATCGATCCGACGTGCGCCGATTGCGCATTCGCAGGCGGTCGCGGCGCGTTACGCGACTCGGTGCTGATGGGCGTGATCGCACCGGCATACTGGGTGCCGCCGTATTGCGCGGCGGGGCGGTTGCGGTAGACGTCGGCGGGAAGCGTCAAGCGTTGCGCGGTGTAACCGGACGCATTGCTGCCACCCACACGCCCAGCGAATGTGTTGTTCACACTGTTCCGGTCCGACGCGTTGCCGCGCGAGCGCGGCGCTTCGCTTCGCGCATATCGGCCGCTGTAGTGCGGCGTCGCCATGCCGCGCGAGATGTTGGCGCGCGGCGCAGCGTTTCCATGGACAGGGCCACCGAACGACGCCCCTTGAAAACTCGACGCGCCGCCGAAGAACCCGTGTCCTCCATGACCGACAAATGACGGCTTCGCATAGGCGAGCGAAGTCAGCGCGACGATCAGCGCGCCCGTCACCCACCATTTGATCCTGGACAGCCCTACAAGCACCATGTTTCACCTGCCCGACGACCCGCCTGAGAGCCCGCCGTTCGAGCTACGGCTTGGCTGGTTCCGGAGCTGCGCGACTTGCCATGACAAGCTGTCTCGCGCGATGCCCCATCGGCCTTCGAACAGTAATTTATTGGCGCCCTCCAAGGGTGTCGAGCCAAAATATGTTAGGTCTGCGGCACTCTTGTAACGCATTGTTACTGCGACGTTTTTTCGCCACAAACCTCTTGCGGCGCAAGGCGAAAAAGCGCTGAAACGCGGTCGTTCGAACACCTGAATTCGTATGAACAGTGGGGCTGAAATATGCCCCTTTCGAGGTGTCGTTTCGACAGATTCCGGAGGCTCGCAACGGTCGCTCCGAGCAGCAGACTCGATGCGAACGCAACCATGTACGTCGACGGGCGTTTCATGCGCCAAGGTAATTAATCGATTCGGCAAATGAATTTGCTTTTTCAATCACTTTGCGCGGACAATAGCCCTTTGGCGCCCGCCCACGGCAATCAAGGCGATCGCTGCACCTGCATCGAGATTTGAAAGATGGCACGTCCGAAACTCCTGCCCGACAAATTCACGCTGTGCCTGATAGGCACGGTGATTTTCGCCAGCCTGCTGCCGGTGCACGGCCACGCGGCGACGGCGTTCAACTGGGTCACGGATTTCGCGGTCGGGCTGCTGTTCTTCCTGCACGGCGCCAAGCTCTCACGCGAAGCGATCATTGCTGGTGCCACGCACTGGCGGCTGCACCTCGTCGTGCTGCTAAGCACGTTCGCGCTGTTTCCTGTACTCGGGCTCGTACTCAAACCGCTTCTTTCGCCCCTCGTGACGCCTGCGCTCTACGCCGGCATCCTCTTCCTCTGTACGCTGCCGTCGACGGTTCAATCTTCGATCGCGTTCACGTCGATCGCGAAGGGCAATGTACCCGCCGCCGTGTGCAGCGCGTCCGCCTCGAGCCTGCTCGGCATCTTCATCACGCCCGCGCTCGTCAGCGTGATCGTCACGAGCCAGGCCGCGAGCGGCACGTCGCCGTGGCATACGGTGTGGAACATCGTGCTGCAACTGCTGGTGCCGTTCGTCGCCGGGCAGTTGCTGCGGCCGATGATTGGCGGATGGATAGACCGTAATCGCGGCGTGCTGAAGTTCGTCGATCAGGGCTCGATCCTGCTGGTGGTGTACGCCGCGTTCAGCGAAGCCGTCAACGAAGGGCTGTGGCATCAGATTCCGCTCGTCGCGCTGGGCGGGCTGCTCGTGGTGTGCGCGGTACTGCTGGCGCTCGCGCTGGCGGTGACGATGTTCGTCGGCAAGCGTCTGGGCTTCAGCCGCGCCGACCAGATCACGATTATCTTCTGCGGTTCGAAGAAGAGCCTCGCCGCCGGTGTGCCGATGGCGAAAGTGATCTTCGCCACCCATGCGGTCGGCGCCGTGGTGCTGCCGCTGATGCTGTTCCATCAGATTCAGCTGATGGTCTGCGCCGCGCTCGCGCAACGCTGGGGCGCACGCGACGTCAGCGCGGAGAAGCGCGCCGCGCAAAAGAGCACGACGGCCGCTGTTGCGCGCCGCTAGGCCTGTTTCGAATGAGTCGAGATTCATAAGCGCTCTCCCTGAGTGCATGTCGTGAAAGCCGCCTACGGGCGGCTTTTTCGTTATTTCATCCTGCCCGGCCGCTGCCGTCGCCTCGGCACGACGGCATAGGACAAACGCACACGCCCGCCGCCCCAAATAATGAAAACGCTTCCGCCGGGCACCAGAACGGTGCGGGGCGTCATTAAAAATTCATTTAATTTCAGCGACTTGCTGCCGATAAGCCGACGGTCCAATGCTCCGGCCATGTGTCATGCCTCAACGCTCGCTCTCCACCATCGCAGCGCCGCGCATCGTCGATCTGATTGCGCAGCGTGACCTGTCCGCCGTGTTCCAGCCGATCGTCGATTTCGACGACGGCGCGATTCTCGGCTACGAAGGGCTGATCCGCGGGCCGGCCGGCTCCGCGCTCGAAGCGCCGTACGCGCTGTTCGCGCAGGCGGCCGCCGAAGGCAGCGTGATCGAACTGGAACGCGCCGCCGCGCACACCTGCATCGAGGCATTCGCGAAGCTCAAGTACGAGGGCAAGCTGTTTCTGAATTTCAGCGCCGGCGCGATCCGCCAACTCGCCGACAACCGCGAAGACACCTTCGTCATGCTTCGGAACATGGGCGTCGATGCCGAACGCATCGTGATCGAACTGACCGAGCAGAGCGCGATTCCCGATGTCGCCAGTTTCCTGCCCGCCATCGCCATGTTGCGGGTGGCGGGCGCCCAGTTCGCACTCGACGACTACGGCACCGCCAACGCCAGCATGAATCTGTGGGTGCGCCTGCAGCCGGACGTCGTGAAGATCGACCGGTTCTTCATTCACGACATTGCCAGCGACCCGCTCAAGTTCGAAGCCGTCAAGGCGATGCAGCACTTCGCGGCCGCGAGCGGCGCGCGCCTGGTGGCCGAGGGCATCGAAAACGAGGCGGATCTGATCGTCGTGCGCGACATGGGGATCGCCTGCGGCCAGGGCTATTTCTTCGGCAAGCCGCATGCGCACCCGCCGCGCAAGGTCTCCGACGACGCGCGCGAAGCATTGCGCGCCGGCCATATCGCCGTGTTCCCCGAGGCCACGCGCGCGATGAGCGCGTCGCCGTCGGGCGGGATGGCATCGGCGAAGATGGTCGTGCATGCGCCCGCGCTGCCGCGCAACGCGACCAACAACGACGTGCTCGAACTCTTCAACCGTCTGCCGAACCTCCATGCCGTCGCCGTCGTCGAGCACAACGAGCCGGTCGCGCTGATCAACCGGCGCGCGTTCATGGACCGTTATGCGCTGCCCTACCACCGTGAACTGTTCGGCAAGCGGCCGTGCCTGCTGTTTGCAAACGCATCGCCCGTGGTCATCGAAAAATCGATGACGGTCGAAGACATGGCCAAGCTGCTCGCCAGCGACGACCAGCGCTACCTCGCGGACGGCTTCGTCATCACCGAGGGCGGCAAGTACGTCGGCCTCGGCACGGGCGAAAGCCTCGTGCGAGCGGTGACCGAAGTGCGCATCGAGGCGGCGCGTTACGCGAATCCGCTGACTTTCCTGCCGGGCAACATTCCGATCAGTTCGCACATCACGCGGCTGCTGAGCCACGAAGCGGCCTTTTACGCCTGCTACGTCGACCTGAATCACTTCAAGCCGTTCAATGACCAATACGGCTACTGGCAAGGCGACGAGGTGCTGAAGTTCGCCGCGCACGTGCTCGCGGAAGTCTGCGATCCGACGCGCGATTTCCTCGGCCATGTCGGCGGCGACGATTTTCTGATCCTGTTCCAGAGCGAAGACTGGCGCGAGCGCGCAGAGCGCGCCATCCATGTGTTCAACGAAGGCGCGCAGCGCTTCTACGCGCCGGGCGACCGCCTGGCGGGCGGCATCCGTGGTGAGGACCGGCGCGGCAATCCGACGTTCTTCGGCTTCGTGACGATGGCGATCGGCTGCGTGCTCGTGCAGCCGCAATCGCGCGAAGCCGTATACAGCAGCGAAGACATTGCATCGGTTGCGGCGCTCGCGAAACGCCGCGCGAAGAGCGCAGCGTCTGGTCTCGTGATGATCGGGTTCGAAGAAAGTCAGATGTTGCTGCAAGGACGCACGGCAGTGACCATCGACTGAGCTTCTTCTTGGCCCGGCTTCCCGGCCTCCGGCGTGCTCTCCAGCCGCGCAGCACGCCGCGACGACATTCCTCTGTCACGACGAACCGTCACCTTCGCAGCACGGCTCGGACTGCACACGTTCGCTATCCATTTCATCGCATTGCCGCGCGACGCGTCAGTCAATATCGATTGATGAATCCAACGTGCCGTTTAGTGCATTTTACTAAACAAGAGATTCACCTTCACTCCGCCTGTATACGGGTATCTACGCGTGTCGAAAGCCATTGAGCGAGGGATTTGCTCAGTGGTTTTACTATACAATCACCCGAACTTGAACTCCGCCGCCGCGCGTCTCTCGTGCGGCCGCTCTATTCGATGGCTACAACGATCCGCGACGTCGCCCGCGCGGCCAGCGTGTCGATCGGCACCGTCTCACGCGCTCTGAAGAATCAGCCCGGTTTGTCGGAAACGACGCGCGAACGCGTCGTCGAAACGGCGCGCCGGCTCGGCTACGATTCCGCGCAGCTGCGTCCACGCATTCGCCGGCTCACGTTTCTGCTACATCGTCATCACAACAACTTCGCCGTCAGCCCGTTCTTCTCGCACGTGCTGCACGGTGTCGAGGACGCGTGCCGCGAGCGCGGCATCGTGCCTTCCGTGCTGACGGCGGGGCCGACCGAGGACGTCGTCCAGCAGATGCGCCTGCATGCGCCCGACGCGATCGCCGTCGCCGGGTTCGTCGAGCCGGAAACGCTCACGACGCTCGTGGCGATGAAGCGCCCGCTGGTGCTGATCGACTTGTGGGCGCCGAACCTGCGCTCGGTGAACCTCGATAACCAGGCGGGCGCCGCGCTCGCGATGCAGCATCTGTTTGCGCAGAAGCGCACGCGCGTCGCGTTCATCGGCGGCTCGCTCGCGCACTACAGCATCGCGCAGCGCGCGCTCGGCTACCGGCGCGCGTTTTTCGAAGCGGGGCTGCTGTTCGATCCGTCGCTGGAAGTGACGATCGACGCGGGGCTGGACCCCGACGCCGGCGCCGCGCTCGCAATGGAGCAACTGCTCGACCGCCCCGGCCCGCGCCCCGACGCCGTCTTCGCGTACAACGACCTCGCCGCGCTTGCGGCGCTGCGCGTGTGTCTCGCGCGCGGCCTGCGGGTGCCTGAAGACATCGCGATCGTCGGCTTCGACGACATTCCCGCCGCCGCGCACGCGCGCCCGCCGCTCACGACGATCGCCGTCGACAAGGAAGCACTCGGCCGGCGCGGCGTCGAACTGCTGCTCGAAGACACGCCGTCAGCACTCGACATTCGCATTCCGGTCCAACTCGTTGTCCGTGCCAGCACTTCGGTGAACACGCCATGAAACAACCCGACACGACTCTTTCGAACAACACCGCCAATCACCAGGCGCCGCCTGTCGCGAGCTTCCGCGACGGCGCTTTCCTGCTGTCTCACATCGAAGACACCCTGCGCTTCTACGCGCCGAACGTGCTCGATCCGAGCGGCGGCTTCTTCCACTTCTTCCGCGACGACGGCACGATCTACAACCGCGCGACGCGTCACCTCGTCAGCAGTTGCCGCTACGTGTTCAACTACGCGATGGCGTACCGGCAGTTCGGCGACCCGCAGCATCTGGAGTATGCGCAGCATGGGCTGAAGTTTCTGCGCGATGCCCACTGGGACCCGCATCACCAGGGCTACGACTGGGAGATCGACTGGCGCGACGGCCACAAGCGCACGCTCGACGCCACGCGCCACTGCTACGGCCTCGCATTCGTGCTGCTCGCGTACGCACATGCGGCGATGGCAGGCATTGAAGAAGCGAAGCCGATGATCGCCGCCACCTTCGAGCTGATGGAGCACCGTTTCTGGGACCCGGCAGCCGGCCTGTACGCCGACGAAGCCACGCCTGACTGGAGCGTGAGCTCGTATCGCGGCCAGAACGCGAACATGCACACCACCGAGGCGCTGCTCGCCGCTTACGAGGCGACGGGCCATCTCGTGTACCTCGACCGCGCCGAGCGCGTCGCGACCAACATCACGCTGCGCCAGGCCAAGCTGTCGCAAGGTCTGGTGTGGGAGCACTTTCACGCCGACTGGTCGGTGGACTGGCACTACAACGAGGAAGACAGCTCGAACATCTTCCGTCCGTGGGGCTTCCAGCCCGGCCACCAGACAGAATGGGCGAAGCTGCTGCTGATCCTGGAGCGCCACCGTCCGCTGCCGTGGCTGCTGCCGCGCGCAATCGAACTGTTCGACGCGGCGATGACGCACGCGTGGGACAACGATCACGGCGGCCTGTACTACGGCTTCGGCCCGGACTACACCGTCTGCGACCACGACAAGTACTTCTGGGTGCAGGCCGAGACCTTCGCGACAGCCGCGCTGCTTGGCCAGCGCACGGGCAACGAGCGCTTCTGGGACTGGTACGACGAGATCTGGCGCTACAGCTGGGCGCATTTCGTCGATCATCGCTATGGCGCGTGGTACCGCATTCTCACGTGCGACAACCGCAAGTACAGCGACGAAAAGAGCCCGGCCGGCAAGACCGACTATCACACCATGGGCGCATGCTACGAAGTGCTGCTGCACGCACTGCGGCCCGCAGCGCAGCCTTCCGGCGCGTCCGAATAACCTCGTACGGTGAGCAACATGAGCGCGAGCCCTGAATTTCACGCTGAGTTTCCCGAATTCGTTTCCGCCGGCGACATCCTCACCGATCTCGTGCGCACGGGCCCTGCCAGCTGGCTGTCGGTTCCCGGCGGCGCGGGCTGGAACGTGGCGCGAGCGGTTGCGCGGCTGGGTCTGCCGACGGCCTGCGCCGGATCGCTCGGCGTCGACAATTTCTCCGACGACCTGTGGAACGCCAGCGTCGCCGCGGGTCTCGACATGCGCTTCATGCAGCGTGTCGAGCGTGCGCCGCTGCTGGCCGTCGTGCATCAGACTCACCCGCCTGCGTATTTCTTCATGGGCGACAACAGCGCGGACCTCGCCTTCGATCCGTCGAAGCTGCCCGAAGGCTGGATGTCGCAGGTGAAGTGGGCGCATTTCGGCTGCATCAGCCTCGTGCGCCAGCCGCTCGGCGCGACGCTCGCGAAGCTCGCCGCCGCGCTGCGCGAGCGTGGCGTGAAGATCAGCTTCGATCCGAACTACCGCAACCTGATGGCGCACGGCTACGAGCCGACGCTGCGCCACATGGCGTCGCTCGCCGATCTGATCAAGGTATCGGACGAAGACCTGCGGCTGCTGTTCAAGACCGACGACGAAGCAGCCGCCCTCGCGCAGCTGCGCGCGATGAATCCGACCGCGATCGTGCTCGTCACGCGCGGCTCGGAGGCGGCTACGCTGATCGACGGCGAGCGGATCGTCGAAGCAACGCCGCCGCGCGTGGCCGTTGCCGATACGGTCGGCGCGGGCGACGCGTCGATCGGCGGGCTGCTGTTCAGTCTGATGACGGCGCCGCAGCGCAAGTGGGAAGAGCATCTGGCGTTCTCGCTCGCGGCAGGCGCGGCGGCTTGCCGCCATTCGGGCGCGCATTCGCCGACGCTCGATGAAGTGGTATCGCTGCTGCAGGATTGATCGGCCGGCGCCGTCGGCGGAGGCTGCCGGCGCATGCGCCTGACCGGCGACGCCGTGCGCTGCGCGGCGGCCTGCAAACATGCTGGGAGCCCGGAAGAGCGCGCCTTCGGGCGCCGACATGTGAGCGTCGACATCGCGTGCTAGGATGGAATCTCCCCCTTGCAGGAGATGCATCATGGAGGACGTCACCTACACCAAAGGCCTCTACACGGCGACGGCGAGCGTGCGCCCGGTAGATGGCGGGCAATACCAGGGCGTCGTTGCACTGTCGCGCGACGAAGGCGACGAGACGGAAGACACGCTCTACGAAGTCGAAGCCACGTCGCCGACAGCCGACGAGGCGCTCGAAGACGCGAAGGCGCTGGCCCACAGAATCCTCGGCGAGATCGAACTTTAGGCACGGGGCTTTCGCATTGAACGATACGTGGCGCGTCCGCCGCGCGCCGCGCCGACGACGTTTTCTTCGTTGAACAGGCGGAGGCGATCATGACAGAACCGCTCTTTCTCTACGGCGTGTACGCGATACACGTGCGGCCACTCGAACTTCAGGGCGCGCGCTGGGACGCGGAATACGAAATCCGGCATCGCGATCATCCCGTACAGCGCTGGACCACGGTAGGCGGCGACACGGGCTTCGCGACGCAAGCCGAAGCTGTCGAAACGGCACATCAGCAGGCCGTTGCCGATATCGAGCACGGCGCGGGCGTGCCGAAGCCGCGCGCGTTTCCCTGAGCGGACCAAGGTCGCGTCGCCTGAAGTCGCGCATTGCCGCCGCTAACCGGGCGGACGGGCTACACTACATGCCGCAGCGGGCAACCGGCATGACGACCGCGCCGCGACGCTGCGCAACAAACCCGTTAGCAGAACAGAAAAAGAATGAGCGCGACCCCGCCCGAATCCAACCCTCACCGCGCGCGCAAAGGCCGGATCCTCGACCGGAAAATTCGCGTGCGCTCGCACACTGTCATCGCGCATGGCTTGCCACTGCGCGTCTGGCAGGACCTCTATCACCGCGCGCTGACAATCAGTTGGCCAGTGTTCTTCATCTCGCTCGCGTTCCTGTTCCTCGTGCTGAACTCGGTCTTCGCGTCGCTGTACGAACTCGGCGGTGACGCCATCGCCAATCAGAATCCGAAGGGCTTTGCGGGCGCGTTCTTTTTCAGCGTCGAGACGCTCGCCACGGTCGGCTACGGCGACATGCATCCGCGCACGCTTTACGGGCATCTCGTGGCGACACTCGAGATTTTCGTCGGCATGTCGGGCATTGCGCTGGCCACGGGCCTGATCTTCGCGCGCTTTTCGCGGCCGCGCGCGAAGATCATGTTCTCGCAATACGCGGTGGTGCGCCCCATCGACGGACGCACCACGCTGATGGTGCGCACCGCGAACGCACGGCAAAACGTGATCGTCGAGGCTCGTGCGCGGTTGCGGCTGATGCGCGTCGAGCGGTCGTCGGAAGGCTATGTGCTGCGCAAGATTTACGACCTGCGGCTGGTGCGCGACCAGCAGCCGATGTTCTACCTCGGCTGGAACCTGATGCACGTGATCGACGAAGCCAGCCCGCTTTTTGGCCAGACGCCGGAGAGCCTCGCCGGGCAGGACGCGTCGCTGCTGATGACGATAGAAGGCTCGGACGAAAACACTGCGCAGACGATGCAAGCGCGCTATTCGTGGCTCAGCGAAGACATACGCTGGCAGTACCGCTTCGTCGATCTGATCCGCGAAGTGAACGGGGTGAGCCATATCGACTACACGCATTTCGACGACGTCGAGCCGCTTCAGCCGCACGAACTGCAGCAGGCGCCGACAGGCTGAGGCGTGGTTTTTCGACGCGGCGGCTAGCGCTTCGCCTTCAACGTGTCTATTTCACGTTGCTCGATTGCCATTGCCCGCGCGTGACCTTCCCGCGCGATCGCGCGCTCGACGTATTCGCCGATGCGGCCCGAGGGCTCGAGCAGCTTCGCGACGAACGCGATCTGCAGCGTGCCCGCCAGCAGAAGGTCGGCGGCGGAGAAGCGCTCGCCGAGCAGCCAGTCGCCTTCATCGAGCGCCGTGTCGATGGCCGCCTTCACGCGCTCCAGGTTGCCCCAGCCGAAGCTGAATGAATTTCCCGACGCACCTGTCAATTTTTCGGCCATTGCGGGTTCGAGGCAGCCCGGGGTGAAGAAAAGCCACTGCAGGAAACGGCCTCGCAACCGATCGCCGACGGGCGCGCCGAGACGGGCTTCGGGGAAACGGTCCGCCAGATACAGCAGCACCGCGCCCGATTCCGCGACCTGTACGCCGCCGTCGTCGAGCGCGGGAAGCTTGCACATCGGATTGACGTGGTGGAAATCGGAGGTGTCCTGCTCGCCCGTGCGCAGGTTCACGCGCGCCAACTCATAGGGCTCGCCGATTTCCTCGAGCATCCACAGCGCGCGGAAAGCCCGCGTTTTCGGCCAGTAGTACAGTTTCATCGCCCGTCTCCTGTGGGTTGCAAAGCTGTTGGCATAGCGTAACCCAAGGGCGGGCATCGCGAACCTCGTCTGAATGGCATAGGCATGTCTCAATAGCCATTCGAGGTAACGCTCTCAAACGCCCTTCCGACGACCCAGCATCCGAAGGCGGTGGATCTATCTCAATACGAGCCCGAATAGCCGGAATCGTGTCGCAGTAAATGAATCAGAGACAAAAAGTAGCAAGAATCTTCTCCAATTGACGCGAAAGAATGGAGTCTCTTTCGCTGCGACGGCAAGCCGCAACACGATGCCGCCAGCGAAACGCAAAAACACGGAGACTCCACAATGACCGCTCGTCTACCCATCGACGGCACCCCCGCACTCGCCGACTACCGCCTCTCCGACAACCTGACCGCCACGCGCGGCCGCATTTTCCTGACGGGCACGCAGGCGCTCGTGCGTCTCGCGCTGATGCAGCGCCAGCTCGACAAGGCGCGCGGCCTGAACACGGCCGGCTTCATCAGCGGCTATCGCGGCTCGCCGCTCGGCATGGTCGACCAGCAGTTGTGGAAAGCGAAGAAACTGCTCGAAGCGAACGACGTGCGCTTCCTGCCTGCGATCAACGAGGAACTCGGCGGCACGGCCGTGCTCGGCACGCAGCGCGTCGAGGCGGACCCGGAACGCACCGTCGATGGCGTGTACGCGATGTGGTACGGCAAAGGACCCGGCGTCGATCGGGCGGGCGATGCCCTCAAGCACGGCAACGCCTACGGCTCGTCGCAGCGTGGCGGCGTACTGGTCGTCGCGGGTGACGACCACGGCTGCGTGTCGTCGTCGATGCCGCATCAGAGCGACTTCGCGATGATCGCGTGGCACATGCCCGTCGTGAACCCGTCGAACATCGCGGACATGCTGGAGTTCGGCATCTACGGCTGGGCGCTGTCGCGCTACTCGGGCGCCTGGGTCGGCTACAAGGCGATTTCCGAAACGGTCGAATCGGGCTCGACCGTCGATCTCGATGCATTGCAGATGGAATGGGCCACACCCGAAGGCTTTCAGGCGCCCGCGGGCGGCCTGCACAACCGCTGGCCCGACTTGCCGAGTCTCACGATCGAACAGCGTTTGCACGCGAAGCTCGACGCCGTGCGCCACTTCGCGCGTCTGAACAGCATCGACAAGTGGATCGCGCCGAGCCCTCACGCGAACGTCGGCATCGTCACGTGCGGCAAGGCGCATCTCGATCTGATGGAAGCGTTGCGCCGGCTCGATCTCACTGTCGCCGATCTGGAGCAGGCGGGCGTGCGCATCTACAAGGTCGGGCTGTCGTTTCCGCTCGAAATGACGCGCATCGACGCGTTCGTCGCCGGTCTGTCGGAAGTGCTGGTGATCGAAGAAAAGGGACCCGTAATCGAGCAGCAGATCAAGGACTATCTGTACAACCGCACGGAAGGCGCGCGCCCGGTGATCGTCGGCAAGCATGCTGAAGATGGCTCGATGCTGCTGTCGTCGCTCGGCGAATTGCGGCCGTCACGCATTCTGCCCGTGTTCGCGAACTGGCTTGCGAAGCACAAGCCCGCGCTCGATCGCCGCGAGCGCGTAGTCGATCTCGTCGCGCCGCAGATTCTCTCGAATGCCGCCGATGCCGTGAAGCGCACGCCCTACTTCTGCTCGGGCTGCCCGCACAATACGTCGACGAAAGTACCCGAGGGCTCGATCGCGCAAGCAGGTATTGGTTGTCACTTCATGGCGTCGTGGATGGAGCGCGACACCACGGGCCTGATCCAGATGGGCGGCGAAGGTGTCGACTGGGCCTCGCATTCGATGTTCACGAAGACGCGCCACGTGTTCCAGAATCTCGGTGACGGGACGTACTTTCACTCGGGCATTCTCGCGATCCGCCAGGCGGTCGCGGCGAAAGCCACGATCACCTACAAGATCCTTTACAACGACGCGGTCGCGATGACGGGCGGCCAGCCGGTCGACGGCAGCATCTCGGTGCCGCAGATCGCGCGTCAGGTGGAGGCTGAAGGCGTGTCGCACTTCGTCGTGGTCAGCGACGAGCCGGAAAAGTACGACGGCCATCATGGCCAGTTCCCGAAGGGCACGACGTTCCATCACCGCAGCGAACTCGACAAGGTGCAACGCGAGTTGCGCGACATCGACGGCGTGACGGTACTGATCTACGACCAGACTTGTGCCGCCGAAAAGCGCCGCCGCCGCAAAAAAGGCGAATTTCCCGATCCGGACAAGCGTCTCTTCATCAACGAGGAAGTGTGCGAAGGCTGCGGCGATTGCGGCGTGCAGTCGAACTGCCTGTCGGTCGAGCCCGTTGAAACGCCGCTCGGACGCAAGCGCCGCATCGATCAGTCGTCGTGCAACAAGGACTATTCTTGTGTGAACGGTTTCTGCCCTAGTTTCGTGACGATCGAAGGCGGCAAGCTGAAGAAGGCGGCAGGCGTCGCATTCGATGCAGCCGCGCTCGCCGCGCGCGTCGACGCATTGCCGACGCCAGCGACGCACCTCGACGCCGCGCCCTACGACATTCTCGTAACGGGTGTGGGCGGCACGGGTGTCGTGACGGTTGGCGCGTTGATCAGCATGGCCGCGCATCTGGAGGGCAAGAGCGCTTCGGTGCTCGATTTCATGGGCTTCGCGCAGAAAGGCGGTTCGGTGCTGTCGTTTGTGCGCTTCGCCGCGCGCGACGAATGGCTGAACCAGGTACGCATCGACACGCAACAGGCCGACGTTCTGCTCGCCTGCGACATGGTGGTCGGCGCGGGCGCGGATGCATTGCAGACGGTGCGGCACGGCCGCACGCGCATCGTCGTGAACACGCATGCGATTCCCAATGCTTCGTTTGTGCAAAATCCGGATGCGAATCTGCATGCCGACGCGCTGCTCGACAAGATGCGTCATGCGGCGGGTGAAGAGCGCATGTCGTCATGCGATGCACAGGCGCTCGCGACGCGTTTCCTCGGCGACACGATCGGCGCGAACATTCTGATGCTGGGTTTTGCGTGGCAGCTGGGCCTCGTGCCCGTATCGTTCGCCGCGATGATGCGCGCAATCGAGTTGAACAATGTCGCTGTGCAGATGAACCAGTTGGCGTTTTCGATTGGCCGTATGGCGGCCGCCGATCCTGCCGGACTGGAGGCGCTGTGGACGCAGCGTCATGCGGCGCAGGCTGTTGATTCGTTGGAGACGCTCGATGCATTGGTCGCAGATCGCGAAGCACGTTTGATGGCGTATGGCGGCGCGGCATATGTGAAGCGCTATCGAGCGCTGGTCGATGCGGCGCGTCAGGCTGAGCGCAAGCTCGCAGGCGCGGTTGAGGGTGAAGAGCGCTTGAGCCGCGCTGTTGCTACGACGTTTTATCGGCTGCTCGCCGTGAAGGATGAATACGAAGTCGCGCGTCTGCATAGCGATCCGGCATTCCGTGCTGCGCTCGAAGCCCAATTCGAAGGTGTCGCGGGGAAGGATTTTGGCGTGAAGTTCAACCTTGCGCCGCCGACTATTTCACGAGCGAAGCATGGCGCTATGCCGCAGAAGAAGACGTTTGGTCAATGGATGTGGCCGGTGTTCGGTGTGATGGCGAAGTGGCGCGGGCTGCGGGGCACGATGCTCGATCCGTTTGGCCGCACTGTCGAGCGGCGGATGGAGCGCCAGTTGTCCGCCGACTATGAAGCGACGATGCAGCGGGCGTTTTCGGTTTTTGATGCCGGTACGGCGGATGATGTCGTTACCCTTGCTGGGTTGCATGCGCGGGTGCGCGGGTATGGGCATGTGAAGCTTGCTAATCTGGCTGCGGTTAAGCGCAGTGAGCGCGCGCTGGCAGCGCAGTTGCATGTCGAGGCCGCGACTGGGGCGGCTGTGGAGGGGGCGCTTCGGGAAGCTAAAGGGTTTGGGGCGTTGCGGGGGATTCCTGTTGTTGTAGCGAAGTAGGTTTTTTTGTCTGCGACGCCTGTTTTGGTTTGCTTTGGTTGGCGTTGGTTTGTGCTGGCATTCGCGGTTTGCTTTTTTTTCTGGCATCCGCGAATTGTTGGCGTGTTGCACGCGGTGCCGTTCGGTGTTTTGGGCTTTGCGCTGGCATCCGCGTTTTGTTAGCTCGCTTCACGCGTCGCCCCTGTGCGG